>JAIWOJ010000161.1 GCA_020216965.1 Prosthecobacter sp. | reverse complement strand
AAGCCTTTCGGCACAAGATCCTTAGTCTTGCGCGTATACCAATTCCGCCACCCGAGCAGGGCTGCGTTTTGCAGGGGCGCGGAGTATAGCGGGGCAATTTCGGATGCAACTGATGATTTGTTTTTTTCGATCGAGCCTCGCAGGAAAGCGCTCGTGATGTCAGGGGTCTTGGGTTGGCTTTCACGAAAGCACCCATCCCTTCAGCCGTTTTCAGTGCCACCATGTCACGGCATCAGTTCACCCTCCTCCTCGCGGTCATCTGCGGCATCCAAACCGCCTTTTCTCAGCCTGCCAGTCCAGCCCCTAGGCCAAACGTGCTCTTCATCATCTTTGATGACTGGGGCTGGCAGCACGCCGGAGCCTACGGCTGTGACTGGGTGAAGACGCCCAACTTTGACCGCATCGCCAAAGAAGGTGTCCTCTTCAAAAACGCTTTCACCTCCAATCCGAAATGTAGCCCCTGCCGTGCCACCATCCTCACTGGGCGTAATAGCTGGCAGCTTGAGGAGGCGGTCTGCCACGGAGGCATCTTCCCGCCGAAGTTCGCCGTCTATCCAGACCTTTTGGAGGCTGCTGGGTATTCCGTAGGGCTAACAGGAAAAGGCTGGGGACCGGGCGAATTTAAGCTAGAAGGGCGCACGCGAAATCCTGCGGGGCCTGCCTTTGATGAGCATAAGCAGCAAGTGCCCACCCAGGCCATCGCGACCACCGATTATGCGCGGAATTTCCAGGCATTCCTAGAGCAGCGAGATGCCAAACAGCCCTTCTGCTTCTGGATGGGCTTCAAAGAACCTCACCGGGCTTATGAGCTGAATTCAGGCGTCCGCTTGGGCAAAAAGCTAGAGGACGTGAAAGTGCCTGGTTACTTCCCTGACAATGCCGTGGTGCGTGGTGACCTCGCCGACTACGCCATCGAAGTCGAATGGGGCGATCAACAGATCGGCCGCACCCTGGAAATCCTGGAAAAAAACGGGCTGTTGGAGGATACACTCATCATCGTCACCTCAGATCACGGGATGCCTTTTCCCCGAGTCAAAGGGCAGATTTATGAGGACGGTTACCGTCTGCCCCTCGCCATGCGCTGGGGCAAAGGCATCCGGCCTGGGCGTGTGGTGGAGGACTTTGTCAATGTGCGCGACCTCGCCCCAACTTACCTCGAATTGGCAGGTTTGCCCAAACATCCCCAAATGACCGGCCATAGCCTGGCCGCCATCCTGGGTAGCGAAAAAAGCGGTTTTATCGAAGACAGAAAAGTCATGCTGGTCGGCAAAGAGCGCCATGATCTTGGCCGTCCGAACGACTGGGGTTACCCCGTGCGCGCCATCCGCACCCCAGATTACTTCTACAGCCACAACTACCACCCAGAGCGCTGGCCTGCCTGCAACCCAGAAACCGGTTATGGCAACTGCGATGACGGTCCTACCAAAACCTGGATCGTGGAAAACAAAGGGCGGTATTACGACCTTGCCTTTGCCTATCGGCCAGAAGAAGAACTTTATGACATCAAGCAGGATCCAGAGTGCCTGAAAAATCTAGCTGCCGATCCTGCCCATGCCGCCCTGAAGAAAGAGCTGCGCGCTCGCCTAGAAACCCTGCTGCGTGAAGAGCAAGATCCGCGTGTGGTGGCTGATCCTGCCATCTTTGATACCTATCAGTACCTCGGAAACCGCAAAAACAAAGGCTACGCCGAATGGGAAGCCCGCCAAAAAGTAACCCCACTCCCGAAATAACCAGGGGTGGAGTCAAGGCACCTCATAGCAACTACATTTCCGACTGTCTTGAAGAGGTGAGTCGTTCTGATCTGCTGCTTGAAGCCGACGTAACCTCCAGATCAGGAGAGCTTGGGGGGCGGCGACAACCCGCCGCTTTCGCTAGGGAGTGACATTTCTAAACTTGCCTTTGGGCCTCAGGTCTTGGACTCGGCGGCACCCCAGGGCTCGATTTGGCGCAGACCCTTCTCGGCGAGCTGTGAGTAGCATTCGGGCAGGTCAAAATGGCCAAGCACATTGGGCAGCATGACGGCATAAGGCCACTGCTGATCTTCGTGGATGGCTAAATCATGGTAGGAGGTTAGCGCGTTCTTTAGGGTGACCTGCTTCACGGTTGGCGAAAGGAGGGCTGCAAAGGTGGCTGGGAGTGCTCCCCAGCCTTTGCCCACGAGGTGCACGTGCTCATGGCCGCTGTCTGCCAGGAGCTGGAGCACGCGCAGCACATCAAGCACACGCTGCCCAAGCAGGGGACGATCCAGCATCACGGAGTAGGCGGCGTAGAAATAATGACTGCCATAGCGGTTGTGGAACTGGTTCACGCCACAGGTGTCTGGCTGGGAGTCCCCGATGCCCCGGACATCGCAGGCAAAAAAGGCGCTGTCGGATTCAGCCGTGGCGAGCTGGCGCACCCAGTCATCTCCCTGAAGCTCAAGATCTGCGGACAGATGAGAGATGTAGAGCACGGCTTTTTTCATACCGCGTGGCAGGCGTGAGGTGAGCGCCTCATCACTCAGGCGGGTGACCAGGGCGTGGATGCCAGGCTCTGTCTCGACCGCGTAGGTGCAGTAGGCCTTGGTCGGGTATTTCCGGTTGCCTGCACTGCGTAGGATGCGGTAATCGGGTGCCGTCTCCGGCAAGCTGGGGAGATGCAGGACTTGACGGAGAGTCTGGAGGTCGAGCCGACCTCGTCGGGAGGCGAGGTGCTCTGCTTTCTCACGGGTAAAGGACATGAGCGTGCGGCTGCCCATGGCTCCGACTTGCCCGTTGGGCGTGCAGAGCAAGTCCTCTTCTGCTTCAAGCGTGATGGTGGGTTCTGCGGCGGCGATGCGCAGGCCGGTGGCTTTGCCAAAAAAGCGATACATGGCCTCGCGGTTGGGCTGGGTGTAGCCATGGGGATCTGGCCCGGTATGGAGGGCGATGTTTTCTGGACTGCCGAGCAGGGTGTAGAGCCGCTTCAGTCGCTCGTAGGTCTCTGCGCTCCCGCGTGCATCGAAGTAATCTTTTTCCTGGGCCATGATGATGACTGGCCTGGGGGCCATGGCTGCTAGGAAGTCGCCGTGATCTAGGTCCAGGGCTAGCACGCGCGGTGGGCATTGTTCGTTGTCTTGCGGAAGCTCATTTTCGGCATCGCGGCGGAAAGTCGTCACAAAACAAGAAGGCGCTGCCATGGTGAGCCTAGGCTCCAGACCACAGAGCCAGGTTGTCTGCGTGCCACCCCCGGAGTTTCCAGTGACGCCGATGTGGTTTGCATCAATCTCAGGCCGGGTGAGCAAGTAATCTAGCGCGCGGATCGCATCCCAGGCGAACCAGGTGCCGAGAAATTCGCCCACAAGGAGCATGGGGTTTCCCATTTGGTTGTGCTCTGTCGTGCCCCCCTTGAGGCGTGAGCCTAGCTTTTCGTCCAGGAATTGAAAGCGCTCTCCCTGGCCTGGTGGGTCGATCAAAAAACAGGCCATGCCCTGCCTAGCGAGCCCCTGGGCAAAGCTCTGGTAGGCAGCCTCTGCCTTGCCATTCAAAGAATGGCCACAGAGCCCGATCACGCCTGGGACGCAGCCCTCTCGGTGCACTGGTAAATAGAGGTTCCCTGTGACCAGATAGCCTGGCCTGCTCTCAAAGAGGATGTTTTCGATCTGGTAATCCGTCCGTTTGAGAATTCGTGTCACCCGAGCATGGAGTGGGGTCTTTTCGGGTAGGGGACCAAAACTTTCCTGGATGCGTTTCCGCACGTCGCGCACATAAGCCTCAGCCTCGCTACGGGTTTGCAATGCGTTTCGGCGCACATTCCCCCGCTGTTCTGCGGCGCGTACCTCTCTGACCAGCCAGTCTTGCATCATGCGCGGGAAGCGGTTCAGAGGCTTCAGCGAGACGTCTGCCGGTAACTGTGCCTGAGCTGTTTGCGCCACCATCGCTGCGGTGGAGGTTATTCCGTGCCATCCCAGGGCGGTGAGGCAGCTATTTTGCAGAAAATGTCGGCGTGAGTGGTGCATGGGAGGCATACGGCGGCTGTCGGGTGATTTTGTGATTTCAGCCAAACTTCAGCCAAACTCCGCAGGGCAGAGCCGAAGGGCGCGTGCGGGCGAATCCAAAGCCAAGCTGGACAGGCAGGGGGAAAATCATGCAATCTTGACCTTTTTGGAAAACAAAACACTGGTGAAGCGCACAATTGTGTATTATTTATAATAAATATAAAATAATAAACCTGCATGAAGACCACCGCCGTGACCTCTGCCATCACCCTTCTCTTTTCGATCGGGTTTCTCACTTTTGCCTCTGCGGCTACGCCCATCTCGCCCACGGTGGAACCGGGCAGTTCGCCTCTGGAACGCTTCTTTATGCAAGATTACATGCTCGGCGATTGGGGCGGGCTGCGCTCCAGGCTCGCGGAGCAGGGGGTGGCGTTTGAGTTTTTCTATGTGGGTTCCATGCCGAGCAACATCTCGGGCGGCATCCGTGCCGGTTCGGCCTACCAGCATGGTTTCCTGGCGGCGCTGGACTTAGATACGGAAAAACTAGGGCTATGGAAGGGGGGGCATTTTCATCTCTCCGGGGTTTCACTGGAGGGGCAGCCCTTTGCCAACACTTATGTGGGTGATCTTAACAAGACAAACCTAGTGGATTTCCCAGCGGATACACGGCTCTGGCAGATCTATTATGAGCAGAAGCTGCTAGATAACCAGTTGGTGCTGAAGGCTGGGTTAATGTCTGTAGATCGTGATTTCATTTTGCCTCAGCTCTACAACTCTCTGGCATCCATTAACTTTTTAAACCAGACCTTCTTTTTCCCGACGATGGCCTTCAATCTCTATGACATCCCTGGGTTCCCGCCAGGCAGTCACTCCCTGCCATCCACGCCCTATGCTTCCCTCGGGGCCTTGGTGCGCTGGCAGCCTTCGGAAAAATTCTACCTCCAAGCGGCGATCTACGATGGCAATCCTGATCCGAGCTCCTCAGGCACAAGACTGGCTCTGCGGGCCGAGGAAGGAGCGCTGATGTTTTATGAGGCCGGTTTCCGCCTGAATCAGGGAAAAGAAGATCGGGGGCTACCAGGAAATTACAAGATTGGCGGCTATTATCACACCGACGAATTTTATGACATCAAATCGACCGCCCTGTCTCTGCCCATCGTGCCTCTGGACACTCCCAAGACGCATGATGGCAACTACGGTCTCTACCTTTTGGCGGAACAAATGCTCTGGCGTGAGAAAGGCTGGGAAGATCCTGCCCAGCAGGGAATCGTGGGCTTTTTCCGGGTGGCAACCGCTCCAGAGGATCGCAACCTCGCGGAGTTTGGCATCGATGGGGGCTTGGTCTTCAAAGGGCTCATCCCTGGGCGCGACTATGACACGCTCGGCATCGCTGCCTCGTACTTGAAGATCAGTGATGAGGTCTCCCGCGCGCAGCGACAGATCAATCGTGTTTTTGCTGGCATCGTACCACCCATTGTGGTGGCTGACTATGAGGCCGTGGTTGAGGTGAACTACAAATTCCAGCTCGCCGCTTGGTGGACCCTCCAAGCCAGCCTGCAGTATGTGATGCACCCCGGTGGTCGAGCCTCCGCAGCCTTTGAGACGATCCCAAACGCCTGGACGCTTGGCTTGCAGACGACGTTGCGTTTTTGATCCAAGACACTTCGTTAAAGACGCGTCCCCAGAAGCTTTTTGGGCGCGTTGCGAAAGCTCCGAACCCTGGCGAAGGTGTCAATTCCTGAGCTTCCGCTCGCTTGCTAGGACCAGACTAGGGGTTTTGCGACTCCCCTGAACTCCGAAATTTCCCGTGATGAAGGAACGCCTCTCTTGCCTCAACTTCAGATTCCAGGATGAAAATGCAAAGTCTAAGCCTAAAAAGGAAAATGGGAATCCATCTTGATGCTTATTTACCTCATTTTCAAAGGGATGGATGAAGTCATAGAGACACAGATCAGGTGAATCGGCTGACTTTCCTCACACGCTCATCCTC
>JAIWOJ010000160.1 GCA_020216965.1 Prosthecobacter sp. | reverse complement strand
GCCAGGGGCAGGGCACACCAGATCAATGATCCTACAGAAGCATATCTTCTACCAATGAACGCGGATACCGCTTTACTCAGGGGCAGGAATGCCCCTGTTACCTGGATAAACGATGTTCGGGTTGATCTGAGCCAATCGGCTTCTCGGGGACTCGAAGGGTAAATTCAACGACTTCGGGCAGATTTTTGGGGATCATCGCGATTCTTATCCGTTCCCCCTTTTTGACTTGGCCTCTCCACTGGCAAGTGACCACACCATGTGAATTTTGCACGCCTCTTTTCATGCTCGACGCGACATCCGACACAATGCCCGCCGCATGACTACTATCTGTGAAGACGATCAGATGCTGCCATTCATAATGTTGCTGCATTTCATCCATCTGTGAATTGGAGCATTCTACTTCGAGGGTAATGTCAAATGTTCGGTCGTGGTCGTGAGCTGAATTTCCTGCACGATCCGAGTTTTCAACCTCCTTGAAAGTTACCGACCGGCACCCAAATTTCTGCCCTTCGGGCAGGAAGCTAGTTATTTGGCACCTGTCAACTTCAGCGAAGATACCCTCTGCAAGGAAAACAACTTCATGTTCTTCCCAGGGGTAATAACCCATTCTGCGCGTTATATATGCATTTATTTTAACATAATCTTCATTTGGCAAAGGGAGAATACCCGGCTTTTGATTATGGTTAGATCTTAAAATAAGGCAATTACCCGTTGAATCTGAGTATTCAACACGGGTCGAATAAAAGTGTTCAGGCAGATGGATAGGTTTGATGCGAGTTTCAATCCGCAGCAAACTCTGACTTGGAAACTTAGCATCTAGCCAAATGGGTTCTTCACAGACGATTTGACTCCTCCCCAGATCATGAAAGACGGGTGATTTTCGCAGTTCTGGATTCTTGATCTCTTTTTTGTAACCTGGATTTGGTACAACCAGTTCTATATCAGGAGAACCAGCACGCAGCGCCCTTAGCCTAAGCTCTGGCTTGCGACGGGGAATCGCATCAATCACGGCAATCGCTCGGCCATCTTGATTGTCAGGCATGATAGGTCCCACCAAATCACGCCACCCCCCAGCGCCGTCCTCGACTTGAAGATGCAGAGGCATGAGCCCAGGGTCTTCCAGATAATTGCCATCTGTTTCTAAGGAATATAGCACCGAACCATTTCGGTAGGTTTTGTATATTTTTTGATTAACCCATAGTTCTTCACTACAAAATCCTTTACCGTCTGGATGCCATGCACGGAATAGCACATAGAAAAAGGGCTGCGTACTGTGCTGTAGCGCTAATTCTGATTCGACTACTCTGCCAGCAGTGAACTTCTGCCGCAACTCTAGCCACATTCCACCTAACGCCATACCACTGGTGGACTCCAGAAGACCGGAGTGACCCAATTTGGGTTCAGCGCTAAAGCTCATATGCGGTTTAGGTGATAAACCAAATCCCAAGACCTCGAGCACAAATCCATCTTTAAATCTTCCAGAGACAACCGCCGATAAGGAAGTGGGGTTTTTGTGACAGGATGTGATTGTCAATGTAACTAATACTAATAGTTTAATAAAATTACATCTTTTCATAAGATATACTTATTAATAATTAAGTAAAAAGAGTATTCGTAAAGCAACACTATCTCATCTTTTTCTTCAATGAGTCGCTTCTTGTCAATATTTAACACCGTGCGCCGGCTTCTGCATTTCGCAGATTGGCAAAGAGAAAGCGAGGGTGCAGTCGTAAGCTGACGAGCGATTGACGCCGCACACTAGCTGCCCTGGCGTTTGGAATCTGATAAGATTTTCGAGAACTAGTCTAGCATTGTTTCGCCATGACATGGAGCGCAAGCGCCAGGGGCCGGGCGGCGAAAGTCACGGCATCGTGCCTTGCAAGGTGGCCTCTCCGGCCTGAAATGCTGCCATGCAGGAGGCCAAAAATACGGCGCGCTCCCTGGTGCGCCTGAGCTATGATGGGAAGGTCCACAAAACCTTCCGCGGTCATCTCGCGCGTGAGCGCTTTGAGCATGAACTGCGCGTGCTGAAGTATCTGGAGAAGCAGGGCTGCCCCTTCGTCCCCAGGGTGCTAGAGGCTGACCCAGAGACCTTGCACCTTGTGACGACGAACTGCGGCAAACGGGTGGACCACCTGAGTGAGGCCAAGCTGCGCCAACTCTACGCAGAACTGGAGCAGTATGGCGTGCGCCATGAAGACCCCTACACACGCAATGTGACCTACGATGCGCGCCTTGGGCGCTTTTGCCTGATCGACTTTGAATTTGCCACCATCCTTGAGCAGCCGGAACTCGGGCCCCCACCGCCAGAGCCCGACGCCCCTGAGCAGGGACCGCGTGGCTGGTGAATCGGCGCGTCCAGGTCGCATTTCCCCGCGAACAATCCCTTGCCGCAGCCTGGGGCAGCCCCCATAACCTGCGGGCTCATGCGACGGCTCCAGACCTTCAGCGCAGCTTTTTTCTTGCTGCTAGGCCAGTCGGCTGCCCAGACAGGCACTCCGTTTGTCTGGCAGCCGGTGCAGGAGTATTTTATCCACATCAAACCTGGGGTCACACCGATGCCGGTGGAGGGCAAGCGGCGGCTCAATTCCTTCACAGCCTACACGCATCTGGGCACTGACTTTGGCTTTATGGGCCCGGCGGAGCATGATCTAGAGTGGCAGACGGATGAGGTCTGCGCCCACCTGGGGCAGGAGCCAGATGCCTGGTCTGGCATGTGGCACAGCCTGGCGGGGCTGGCGCGTGAGCCGCTCAAGACGCTGGATTTCACCGCAGCCTGGCCGGGCGTGATCGCCCCAAGCCATCAGCCGCGCATCTCTGCCCTGCGGGTGGACTTGCGCGGGCAGGGCAGGCTGAAGCTGGAGATCAAGTCTGACGCGCAGCAGACGCTATGGCAGCAGACGCTCACCGTGGAACAAGGTGAGGTGCGCCCGATCTTGCTCCCCCTCTCCCCAGCCAGCCTGCGCCAGGCCAAGCTCCTGTCCTGGATCGCTGAGCCGGGCTCTGAGATCTGCCTGGATGGCCTGCATCTCGGGGTGGAAATGCCCACCGTGCCCTACGATGAGCGCGTCTTGGCTGCCTGCTATGCCAAGCTAGCACGCTGCTATGATGCCCAGTCTGGCTTTGTGAAAGACCGTGCACATCTGGAGGATGGTGCCTTTGAGTCCCTGGCCTCCACGGGACTCTTTGCCCTGGCCACGGCGGCGGTCTCTAGCGCGCCGCTCGCCATCGTCACGCAAGAGACGGCGCGGAAAATCCTCCGCCAGATCCACCGTGCCGTGCAGCAGTTGGACCGCCCCCTGGGCGTGCTGCCGCATTTTGTCCGCCGCACGGCCTCAGGCTATCGCATCCATCCTGGCACGGAATACAGCACGGTGGATACGGCCATCTACTACCACAGCCTGCTGCTAGGTGCGGAAATGACCAGGGATGAAGAGCTAGGCCATGAAGCCGCCTCTGCCGTGGATCAGATCGACTTTGACCGGCTGCGGCTGCCTGGTGGGGAGATCGCGCATGGCCTCAAAGAAGATGGGCGCACCCTGCTAGCGCATGGCTGGAAGGATTGGGGTGGGGAGACCGCCCTCGTGATGATGCTGCAAAACATCGTCAACGAAAATGCCCCCCGCCGCCGCATGGAGCGCCCTGGACAGGCCTGGCAGGGCACGGGCTTCATCCCAGAGATCCAGAGCCTTTTTTACCCTGACTTTGATCGCAATGCCCCAGACGCCCTGGATGGCGTCCGCTGGCTGACAGCGCGGCAAGCCATGCTGACTGCCCAGCGGGATTACCTCCAGCGCACCTGGCCTGGCAGCCTAGCGGCCCGCCTCGGCATGTATGGTCTTTCTGCCGGTGAGGGATTGCATGGCGACTCCTACCACGTCGGCGGGGTGGCCCTGCCAGACCAGGCCGTGCTGCATCCGCACTACATCCTGATGTCTGCACCGCTGGCGGAGCCCGCTGGGCTTTATGCTCTACTGGCCAGGCTGGAGCGGGCGGGCTTTTTCCCGCCGTGGGGAATGGTGGAGGCCGCTGCGGTGAATGGGAGCAGCTATCTGCCCATGAATGGCTCCCTGAATGCGGGCTTTGAGACGCTGGGGGCCTATCATCTTTTGGCAAAACACCGCGCCATCCCCAATGCCATCTACCAGGCCAGCCGCCGCAGTGTCGTGCTGCGCCGCGCGGTCGGGCTTTTTTTCCCACAGCAACCGTCAGGGGCGCTGCCGGAAGAGGCATCTGGCCGCTGAGCGGAAGCCCAGCCTGCGTTTTGCTGCTAGCTTCCGCCCTGCGCTGCGCTAACGCATTCATTTGCCGCCGTGTCTGCACCTCTTCACCACCTTTCTCTTTTGCCTGAGCGCAAGCGTTCTGGGCCTCCACTGGCAGTCCTGACCGCTGCGGATTACCCAACGGCAAGACTTTTGGATGAGGCTGGGGTGGACCTTATCTTGGTGGGCGATTCGCTCGGGATGGTGGTGCTAGGGCTGCCTGACACCACGGGGGTGACGATGGAGATGATGCTGCACCATACTGCCGCCGTGCGCCGTGGTGTCAAACGCGCGCCAGTCATCGCCGATCTGCCATTTCACAGCTATGAGACGCCAGACATGGCGCTGGCAAACGCGCGTCGGCTGGTGGATGCAGGCGCGGACGCGGTGAAGCTAGAGGGTGGCGCGGGTTTCGTGCCGCAGGTGGCAGCCATCGTGCAGGCAGGCATCCCATTCGTGGGACATATCGGCATGTTGCCCCAGAGCGTGCGTGAGGAGGGCGGCTACAAAAAGAAAGGCAAGACCCCAGAGCAGGGTCGCCAGTTGCTGGAAGATGCCATCGCCCTCGACCAAGCGGGCGCAGCCGCCATCGTGCTAGAGAGCATCGTGCCGCAGGTCGCCGCGGAAATTACCCAGGCAGTGAACGCCAGCACGATCGGCATCGGCGCTGGCGCAGATACGGACGGTCAGGTGCTCGTCACGCATGATCTGGTGGGTGCCTTTCCCTGGTTCCGCCCGCCTTTTGCAAAAGCCCGCGCGGAGATCGCTGGAGAGATCTTGCGGGCAGCGCGGGAATATGTGCTGGGCCTCCGCGGAGAGGATGGCGGGTGATCTAGGTTGCCGATTTTCCCCCGGCAAATCCAGGGCTGTGGCAGACAGGAGTGCCTGCCCACGAGAAACAGCAGCCTCTCCAGGTGAATCAAGCCAGCCCCTTCTGCCTCTTCGCGTGCACGGCGGCGGAGTATTCGCTGCTATTGAAATCGACGTAGGCTTCCGAAAGGTCGGTGGTAAAGACGTTGTGGCTCGCTGTGCCGGTATTCAGGTCGATCGTGACCGTGAAGCGCGGCTCTCTCACGACCTTTTCCAGGTCGGCGACGGGTGTTTTGGAAGTCAGGCCACCGGAACAGGCGATGAGGCCATTGAAGTAAATATCGATGAGCTCCTCTTTGATGCGTGCACCGGAGTAACCCACGGCATGGATGATGCGGCCCCAGTTGGGATCGCCACCGTGAAAGGAGCACTTCACGAGCAGGCTCTTTGCGACGGCTTCGGCAGCTTTTTTGGCATCCGCCTGGGTGCGGGCATGCAGCACGCGGATCTCGACAAATTTGGTCACGCGCTCGCCGTCACTGACGATCATTTTTGCCAGTTCCATCATCACCTTTTGCAGTGCACAGCGGAAGATTTCTGCCTCAGCGCCGCCCTTTTTGCTGGCAGGCGCAGCAGCCTGGCCATTGCTCATCACGATGACGGTATCGTTCGTGCTCGTGTCACCATCGATGGTAATGCGGTTGAAGGACTGATCGACGGCAAAGCGGACGGCGCGGCGTAGCTCGTCTTTAGAGACCTTGGCGTCGGTGGTGATGAAGCTGAGCATCGTGGCCATGTTTGGGCAGATCATGCCCGCGCCTTTGGCGATGCCGCCGACACGAAAGCTGCTGCCATTTTCCAGCGGCACTTCGATGGCGTAGCTCTTCGGCTTCGTATCGCTG
>JAIWOJ010000159.1 GCA_020216965.1 Prosthecobacter sp. | reverse complement strand
CACCATGCGCTTGCCACGGTAGATGAGGCCCTTTTTGTAGAGACCGACGAACACGCGCATGACGCCGGCGTTGGAGTCGTCGTCAAAGGTGAAGCGCTCGCGGCTCCAGTCGCAGGAGGCGCCGAGCTTCTTGAGCTGCTCGATGATGATGCCGCCGTGCTTTTCCTTCCACTCCCAGATCTTCGCCACGAGTCCCTCGCGGCCGAGATCGTCGCGGTGCTTGATGACGCCCTGCTTTTTCAGCGTCTTTTCGACGACGTTTTGCGTGGCGATGCCGGCGTGGTCGGTGCCGGGCAGCCAGAGCACTTCCTTCCCGAGCATGCGGGCGCGGCGGGCGAGGATGTCCTGGATGGTGTTGTTCAGCACATGGCCGAGCGTGAGGATGCCCGTGACGTTCGGCGGCGGGATGACGATGCTGTAGGCCGGGCGCTTCTCGCTGACGCGGGCGGGATCGGCTTCAAAGCACTTGTCGTCGAGCCAGCGCTGATACCAGCGGGCTTCGACCTCGGCTGGCGTGTAGGTTTTGTCGAGTTCGGGCATGGGGGCGCGGAAGATGGGGGGAAGTGGCCGCTTTGCAAACGCGCATCGGCGGCTAGTGTTCGATCATGAGCCCCGCCGAAGCCTTCCATCCACCCGTCCCCGCAGGCGGTAGATGGCGTCATTCGCTGATGGTAACGGTTTCTCTCCTTTTTCTTTGCCTCACGGGCGTGCTGCTGCCGCACTCCGACAGTGGGGATGTTTTTCGTGAGTTTCTGCGCCAGCATCCCTGGCACCGGGGGGCCTTGGGGATGCTTTGGCTTTTCGTGGCCGTAGAGGCTGGGCTTGGCCTCTTTCAAGGAAGCGATAACTGGCGGTCAAGGCTGCGTCGGCTAGCCCTCGTTCTGCTACTACCTCCTCTGCGCATGGTTGCGGCCACAGGCACACCGGATGGCTGGTTGTGGATCCCCGGTGTAGGTTGGCGGCGCACAGGCGCGGCGACTTCTGAAAAGATGGAGCATAAGCTGGCTTTTCCAATGCTGCTGCTAACGCTGCTCGTTATCCCAGTGCTAGGCGTGGAGCTCGGTGCTGGTGAAACACTGGAAAGTCGGCCCCGACTGGCCATGGCCCTGCATTTAGCCACCAGCCTGATCTGGAT
This sequence comes from Prosthecobacter sp., assembly GCA_020216965.1. Classification (GTDB taxonomy): domain Bacteria; phylum Verrucomicrobiota; class Verrucomicrobiia; order Verrucomicrobiales; family Verrucomicrobiaceae; genus Prosthecobacter. The sequence goes on along the minus strand of JAIWOJ010000159.1, from coordinate 4,857 downwards.
CGGCTTTACGGCTGAGTTTATCTGGATGACTGCGGCTACGCCTCAAAAGCTGGCTTACTGCCAGCGCCATTGGATTCATTTGGTCATCATCCTGCTGCCCTTGGCTGCCTTCCTGCGCACGTTGCAGATCGTTCGTTTTGGCCGTTTTCTCCGCGCTGGCAAGATACTTCGTGCCTATCGACTGCGCACACTCTCCGCGCGGCTCTGGCGGGTGCTGACGCTTTATGATTTTCTGGATCGCCTCCGCCAGCGCAATCCGGTGGCTTACTGCGACAGGCTTGAGCGGCAAATTGCGGAGTTGAACGATCAGATTCAGGTTTTGCAGAGAAAACTGAATGCCTTCAAAAACAAGGGGGCCATCGTGAATAAGCAGGACCATTCATGAGGAGAAAAGGGAAGGTAAGGCCGATCACGGGCGCATCTAATCCGTGGCCTGGAAATATCTTGAATGGTGCAGGAATGCAGAAGCTGAAATTTGACTATTTAGGGTGCTGTGTTTGAGTTTTTTTCAGAAATGCCACCGCAGAAGGCTTGTCACGATAGGGCGAAAAAGGCAAAATTCCGCTTCGCCATTCCTGGTTTCCCTGGGGTGATCGCCTGAACTGCAAAATCTGGGGTTGCTTTCGCTGACCTCCGAGGAGCAGATCGGGTTCTACCCAACCCTCAAGCCTGCCCTTCTCATGCTTACTCCTGACGAAATCATTGAGCACGCAGAACGCTATGTCGAAGAATGGCTGACCGCCCAGGGTTACCGCTGTCATGCCACGAGCGCCCAGCGCCATGGCCTCCGAGATGTGGAGGCTCATGCTGAAGGTGCCACCAGCATGCTTGTGCACGTTCTTTCCCATCTTTCCTCGGGCGCTGTCCCAGAGCTATCGCTGCTAGAAAAAGATCGTGTTTGTTCCCGTGCGTTGATGCTGGAGGCAGACCCGTGGTTAGCTGTGGTCTGCTTGGATGGGAGGGGGGAGCTGGTGGGCGAGATTCAGTGGAGCCAGCTTAGTAGTTAAAGAAAACCCATCAGCCCCTGGCTGGCTTCTTCTCAGGTAGGAGGGTTTCAGCCGAGGGCTGCGGTCGGTTCTTTACCTGAAAGCACCTTGGCGGTGGGTTCTTTGATTTCATGCACGATGCCAATCAGCTTCAGCAATCGTAGCACATAGTAGGTCGGGTCTATTTCCCACCAAAAGAACCCCTGGCGCGCGCAGTGTGGGTAGTAGTGGTGATTGTTGTGCCAACCTTCTCCCAAGGTGAGGATGGCTAGGATGAAGGAATTTTTGCTAGATTCTCCCGTCTCATACCTGCGCTTGCCAAGAAGGTGGCAGAACGAATTGATGGCAAAAGTGGTGTGATAGAGAATGACGGTGCTCACGCAGAACCCCCAGAGAAGGCCGGTCCACCCAGCAATGAGCCAGCAGGCTAGAGCTAAAACAGCAGGAGGTATGAAGTGATATTTGTCGATGAAAACGAGTTCGGGGAACTTGGTCAGATCCTTCACCCTCTTAGCATCATATTGATTGTAGTCGGGAGCCAAAATCCAGCCCAGGTGAGCCCAGTAAAAGCCCTGCTGTTTGACGGAGTGGATATCCTCAGGCTGATCCGAGTGCTGGTGGTGATGGCGATGGTGTGCGGCCCACCACAAGGCACCTTTCTGGGCAGCCATGCCCCCAAGCCAAGCCAGAACGAACTGAAACCAGCGCGAAGTTTTGAAGGAGCGATGAGAGAAGTAGCGGTGGTAGCCACCGGTGATTCCAAATTTGCGGATGATGAAAAGCGCTACGCAGAGGATCAGGCTCGTCATGTCAGGCCGGACAAAAATCACAGCGGCCAGGGCGGCTAAGTGGATCGTAAAAAAGAGTAGGGCTCCGGGACTAGTATATGAGGCAACGACAGTTCTGGACACGAGACGACTGAATCAGGGTTAGAGCGTAAAAAACGCGCTAGGATTTGGCATTTGTTCTAAAAAAAGCAACTCTCACCTTCTGAGGAGATTGCGCCAAAATTGTCACCGCCAGTTCTTAGTTTCTCTCAAGGCATCCGTCGCCACTTGAGGTCGCAGAGCGCGTGTGCTCAGGAGCAGCATGTTTTTCGATACTCATACACACCTCGGCAGCCGCCAGTTTGATGCAGACTTAGCCCCAGTGATCCAGCGAGCGTTCGATGCAGGCGTGACGCGCATGGTCGTGCCTGCCACCGACCTTGAGAATGCCCGCAGGTGCCTAGCCTTAGCTAAGGAGCATCCAGGCATCCGCGTCGCTGTGGGGATCCATCCCTGTGATGTGGACAGCGTTTCTGGCAGCGGGTGGATTGATGAACTGCGTGAGCTAGCCTCCGATAAAAAAGTGGCTGCCATTGGCGAGGTGGGCTTGGATTATTACCATGCTCCGCCTGAAGGTTGGGAGACGAACGCATGGCGTGCTCATCAGGCGGAATGTTTGCGCCTTCAGTTGGAGCTAGCCGTGGAGCTTGGTCTGAATGTGGTGCTGCACAATCGAGATAGTTGGGAAGATTTGACCGCTATCGTCATGCCCTACAGCGGCAGGCTTCGGGCAGTTTTTCATTGCTACACAGGCACGCTGGAGCAGGCGCTTCCACTCATCGAAGCCGGGCACCTTGTGTCCTTTACCGGCATCGTGACATTTAAGAATGCCGGTCAGATTGCTGAAACCGTGCGCACCTTGCCAGGTGGAGCCTATATGCTGGAGACAGATGCACCCTACCTAGCGCCGGTGCCGCATCGTGGCAGGCGCTGCGAGCCTGCTTTCGTCGCTGATACAGCCCGCGCGGTAGCCAAGTTGCGAGGTCAGGAGGTTGAGGAGGTCGCCAGCGTTACCACCAGCACGGCGCTGGGATTTTTTCAGGGTTTTTGAAAAAGAGCATGAATAGTCTGTGATGGATGCCGTCACAGCCCCCGCCATGAACATTCATTCGCACGCTCTCCTCGCCGCCCTCTTGGGTGGATTTTCCCTGTCTTCCTGTGTCGTCGATCCCTATGGGGTGCCGGTGGCTGGGCCTGGTTTTGGTGGGTTGGGATATAATGCGGGGCCACCCCCGATGGTCTATGATACACCGGTGTATGATACTGGTTTTTCTCCCTTTTTTCGTCCTGCGGGTGGGGTTAGCCTGACCTACATCAGCACTCGTGGTAGCTCCCGCAGTTGTGGTCGCCCTGTCTATGTGCCGCCTCGCTGTGCCACGCCGCCGGTCGTGCGTCCGATCTGTCCTACGCCGGTGCCGCCAGCCTGTGGGCCTCGTCCATTTGGTTTTGGGGTCAGCACCCCGCGTATTCAGCACGGTCAGATGCTCCATGAGGTGCCCCCCTCGCCTTTCTCTGGGCGTGGCCTGCGTTCTGGGGGTGATTGTTCCCTGCCGAGGCTGGAGGCTCAGCCGCTCCGTCTGCCGGAGAATCACATTCATCGAGAACGCCACGAATCGTATTCACAGCCGCCGATCCAGCCTAGTGAGCCATCCTTCTTCTCTAGCACATCGGTGGCAGAGCCTTCTGGGCTGACCTTGGTCTCTTCTCCTATCGGCAACTCTGTGCAGGAGTGACGGTGAAGTCATCGCCACCTGCGGGCGGGAAGCATTTCCCGCCCGCTTTTTTTGGGCTGGATTTACGCGAGCTTCCACGGAGCGCGCATGGGACGGTCCTGCATGGCAGCAGCTTCGGCATCGCCAATGATCTGCTCATGGATAGGATCCCAGCGGATGCTTTGACGATTGAGACGGAGACCGATGTTTGCCAAGTGCGCGATGGTAATGCTGCGGTGGGCATATTCGATGGGGGCAGCAGGCTTCACGCCGTCGCGGATCGCATCGATGAAGTTGCGGAAATGATCCTTGCTCTCGTAGAGACGTACGTCCTGCTCTCCTAGGGGTTTGCGCAGGCTATCGGGCTCGATTTTTAGCATCCCGCGTGTGCAGAGGATACGACCTTCCTCACCCTCAAAGGCGATGCCAGAGCCAAAATCCATCTTGTCGGCCACGCGCACTTCCGTGCCATCTTCATAGCGGTAGGCGAAGGAAAACCTAGGGCAGGTATTGTACAGGCCGCCTGGCGCGGGCCACTCTGCTTTGAGGTCAAAAAACTCCACCGGGCCGCTCTCATCCCTGCCCAAGGCCCACTGGACGATATCGAGATGATGCGCGCCGAAGTCTGTGATGTTTCCGCCCGAGTAGTCATAAATCCACCGCCAGTTGGAATGCAGCCTGGCTGGGCAAAACGGTGCCTCTGGGGCCGGGCCGAGCCAGAGATCGTAGTTCAAGCCCACTGGCACGGGCGCTGGCGCGGTTTCGGCGGCATGGCCGTTGTTGTCACGGTTATCGCTCGCCAGGCCGACGCGGATTTGCTTCAGCGTGCCGATGCGGCCGTTGCGCACATATTCGCAGGCCATGCGAAAGTGGATGTCACTGCGCTGTTGGCTGCCAGTCTGCCAAGTGACACCGGACTGGCGCACCACATCGGACATGTGTCGGCCTTCGGCGATCGTTAGGCTGAGGGGCTTTTCACAGTAAATGTGCTTGCCCGCGCGCGCTGCTGCCACAGCCATGAGGGCATGCCAATGGTCCGGGGTGGCGATCTGCACGGCATCCACATCCGGGCGGGCCAGCACTTCGCGGAAGTCCTCATGGGTCCCGCAGCCCTTGGTTCCGTAGCTCTCGTCCACGAGCCTCCGCGCGGGCTCACGCCCTAGCGTGCCTGCTTTTTTAATGATGCCCTTGTTGTAGCGGTCGGATTCTTTCTCCACATCGCAGACGGCGATGACCTGCACGCGCTCATCCTGAAGGAAGTTTTTCAGCACGTCCGTGCCGCGCCCGCCGCAACCAATGAGGGCCAAGGTCGTGCGGTTGGAGGGAGCCACA
>JAIWOJ010000158.1 GCA_020216965.1 Prosthecobacter sp. | reverse complement strand
CTCTGGGCTGGAAGGTGCGTACCACCACGGTGCCATCTGGCAGGACATGCCTGCCGAGGAACCCGAAAGGATCGCCGTGGCGTGCTTCTAGGATGGCATGGATATCGGCGTTCGGCAGGGTTGGGTCAGTCATGCTGGGCTGATTCGTTAGCGGCAACCAGCAGAGGCTCAAGGCTTTCCTGGCAGATTCTGACCATGTCATAGGTCCGCAGGAGGTGCCTTCGTTGGCTGGTAGATTGGTTATCAGAGAACCATCGCATGATCTGTGCCGAAATCTCCCCAGGTGACATCTCCGTGGCAAAAAAATGGCCGTTCTCTCCCAGCACCTCCCGGTGAACGGGTAGGTCCGAGCAAAACACCGGCAGCCGGAAGGCCAGCGCCTCCAGCAGCGGCAGCCCGAAGCCCTCCCCCGTGCTAGGGAAGAACAGCGCATCCGCCAGCGCGTACAGGCTGCGCACATCCGCCTCCGTGCAGGGCTCGCCATCGCCGACAAAAATCACCGCCTCCTCCAGGCCCAGTTCCGCTCGCAGCGCCCGCAGCTCCTCATGGTAGCGCAGCCCGTCCGCCTGATGCGGGTCCGGCGCGCCCGTCACCAGGTACGCCGCATCCACGCCTGCGGCTCGCAGCGCCGCCGTCACCCGCAGGCCCAGCTCAATGTTTTTCCGCCGCACCAGCCGTGTCGGGTGAAACAGCACCAGCCCGCGCCTCTGCAGCCCTAGTGCCGCCACCTTTGGCGTCACCCCCAGCACACGGTCCAGATCCAGACCGTTCGGGATCACCTGGATGTGCTCCAGAGGCAGCCCCGCCGCCTGCGCATACTCCCGCCGCCGTGCCTCCGACACCGCTACATGCACCGCCTGCGGCACCTTTTCCGTCCAGCGCGCATCATGCACCCAGTTGATCCAAAGGATGTCCCGTCGCGTCTCCGCCAGCCCCAGCAGCTCCGCCGTCCATGCCAGATCAAACGGCATGGTGAACACATTGTGGACGATGACGGCGCTCCGCGTAGCACATGCTTCCTTCACCCATGCCTGAAAGCAGGCGCGGGCGTCCGCGCCCCTGTCGAAAAGGCTCACCTCATGCCCCAGTGCGGCCAGCGCCGCCGCCTGCGCGTCAATCACGCGCTCCACGCCGCCGATGACGGGCGGTTTGGAGTAATGCAGGAGGGCGATGCGCATGGAGTCCCGACGGATCGTCGCCAAAAACCCATCCCGCAAGGACGGCAAAGAGCCTCGGATCATGATCCCCTGGGAAACAAACCGCGCTGCGGCCAATTCTTGCCCTCTGGTGCCTACCCCATTTGTCACGGCCAACGAGGGGGCGGTTTCGCCGCCGGGCTTGGCGGCGATGACGGAGGCGGAGATGGCACCGCCGTGTGTGAGAACTCGCTTTCAATGGCGAGCACGCCAAAGCCTGCGCCGTTGCTTTGCAGCCACTCGCGGCAGGAGAAAGCAGGGAGTGGCGAGGTGGAGTGATTGAGAAGCGGAGTTATGGCAGGGAGGATGCGCGGCAGGTCGGACCTAAGAACCTAAATTCTGGAATGGCGTGTGTCAAAGAAGGGGAAATCGCAAAAATGCAAGTGAGCCAATTTCATCGCTCCGCGATGAGCATTTCCCCTTTGTACAGAACCTTATTTGCGGCTCGTTTTGGCTCTCGATTCCCAGATTTAGGATGAAGTGTGTGCTTGATCTGATGATTGCATATATGCTATCACTCAAAGGATGAGCCAAAGGGTGGTCATTGACACTAATGTTCTCGTTGGAGCGGCCTTGAGCCGAGTCGGCGGGGATAATCGTGACGTCCTTCGAGCTTGTTTGAAGGGACTGGTCCGGCCCGTGATCGGGATGGCCCTTTTCAGCGAATACGAAGACCTCTTTCTGCGTTCGGCATTGATGGCAAAGAGTCCGCTGAATGAAAAAGAGCGACTCACCCTGCTGGAGTCTTTTCTCTCTGTCTGCGAGTGGGTGAAGGTCTATTACCTCTGGCGGCCCAACTTGCCTGACGAAGCGGACAATCATTTGATCGAGCTAGCGCTTGCCGGAGGTGCCACCGCCATCGTCACCAACAATCTCCGTGATGTCTCGCGAGGCGAGCTGACCTTTCCCATCTTGAACATTCTCACACCAGCCCAGTTTCTTAAACCCCTTTAAACCTATGAGCACTGTCACCATTCGCCTTCCTGACGACAAACACGCCCGGCTCCGCCAGCTCGCGAAAAACCGCGACCTGAGCGTGAACAAGCTCATGGAAGAACTCGCCACCATCTCAATCGCCGAGTTTGATGCCGAAAGCCGCTTCCGCGCCATGGCAGCCCGTGGATCGGCGAAGAAAGGCTTGGTTTTGCTCGAGAAGCTGGACAAAGCCATCGGGCGATGATGCATTGCCAAGAATCGTTCCTTTGGCTTTTCAAAGTTTGGTTCTCCTATCTTAAACGGAACTTGATGAAGCGCACTTCGGGACGGAGTGCGTGTGGATCGAAGACCCCTCGCTTGCGGAGGAGCGGGCGATGAAAGTTTGCGCTTGGAAAGCCGCGCTGCTTTCTGCTAAATGCTCGCCATGCCTGCCCACGCCCAACTTGAGCACCTCATCCCCCTGCTTGATGACGAGTCCCCGGTTGTACAAGAGGCGCTGCAACGTGAACTCACGGGCATCCGAAAGGAATTGCCGGAGCGTCTCAAGACCCTGCAGCGACCGCTTTCAGCCGAGGAGGAGCACCACATGGCGCGCCTGCTCGAGCCCGCCCGCAAGGCAGAGCTGGAGGAGACTTGGCTGCGCTGGCGCTGGCTGGATCATCCGAATGCTCAGTTAGAAGAAGGCATTGCCCAGATTTCCGCTTACCTCAGTGGATGGCGCACTCAGCCGGGAGACTTGGCCGTACGTCTCGATGCCCTCGCGGAGGAGGCGATTCGAGACCGCGGTAAAATGGATGCGCGTGAGCTTGGAGAGTGGCTCTTTGCCATGCAGGAGGGCACCGTTCGTTTCCGTGGCAACAGCAAGGGCTACTATCAGGCCAGCAATAGCAATCTCTTCTGGGTGCTTGATACCGGTTTGGGCAATCCGATAAGCCTCTGCTGCCTCTACAGGCTCTTGGGCCACCGCTTTGGCATTGATATCCAGGGCTGTAACTTCCCCGGCCATTTCCTGGCCCGCGTTGAGCTTCAGGGGCGCACTTGGCTGGTGGATTGTTTCAACCGTGGCCGCTTCATGCTCGCTGCCGATGTCGCCCGACATCATCCTGCCGCGAACCCCGCTCTCGAAGATGTCATCCGACAGCCCGCCAGCGTGGATCAGATCCTCTTGCGCATCCTCAGAAACCTTGATGAAGCCTGTGAACGTAGCGACAACCTGCCACTGCGCCACACCATGCGCCGCCTAGCCGCAAAACTCATGCAGGAAGGCGAAAATTAGTCGCTTGGTCAGCCCAGACACTCCATGGATCTCCAACTCTCCGGTCAGCACGTCGCCATTTTCGGCTCCTCCCAGGGCATTGGCCGCGCCATAGCTCAGGCATTTCAGCGGGAGGGGTGCCTGGTTCGCGGTTTTGACCGTGTTGCTGGGGAAGGCATCGAAACGACTGTGGGTGACGTTGCCTCTTGGTCTGAGGTCAGCGCCTTTGCCGCCTCCTTTCCGCGTATTCATCACATGGTCTATTGCGTCGGTGTTTCTTCAGGAAAATTCGGCTTTCCCTTCTGGAACCTCGATCCCTCGGATTGGGCCCGCGTGCTGGACCTCAACCTCACGGGTGCCGTGCGCGCAGCTCATGCCTTTGCCCCTGGTCTCATCGCTGCTGGTGGAGGCTCCATGCTCTTCTTGGTCTCCGTCGCAGGTCAGATTGGCTCTCAGACAGATCCGCCCTATAGCGCGGCCAAGGCAGGTCTGATCAATTTTACCCAGTGCGCAGCAAAGGACCTAGCCAAGCATCGCGTGCGCGTGAATGCCCTCTCCCCAGGGATGGTGAAAACGGATCTCAACCAAGCCGTCTGGGCAGCCAGCCAGCAGCAGATCCCCGAGGCACAGCGGCAGGACTACGAGACATGGGCCAGCGAAAAGATCGCCAAAGTGGCCCCACTGGGCTGCTGGCAGACCCCTGAGGAATACGGCAGCATGGCCTGTTACCTCGCCTCACACCACGCGCGCAATATGACCGGCCAAACGATCAACATTGATGGCGGCCAGGTGATGCACGCTTGAACCTGGATGCCAAATTTCGCGGTAACGGGGGTTATTCACTCGCTGCCGTCACGGTCATGACCTCCTCCAGCGTGGTGATGCCATCGGCAGCTTTCCGAAAGCCGTATTGGCGCATGGGCACCATGCCGTCCTGAAGCGCCTGTGCTTTCAGTTCCATCGCCGTGGCGCGGAGATTGATCTTTTCCTGAAGCTTTTCGGTCATCATGCAGATTTCCATGATGGCGAGACGGCCTGAGAACCCTGTGCCACGACAAGAACGGCAACCAACAGGGCGGAAAAGCCGCGTTTTCCACTCGAGAGGGAAGCCAATGGCACGCAGGTAGCTATCTTCATGCTGGGTGGGTTCTTTGCAGTGTGGGCAAAGGGTCCGCACGAGGCGCTGAGCCTGGAAAGCGCGAACGGAGGAGGAGACCATGAAGGGCTCAATGCCCATGTCGAGCAAGCGGGAGATGCCGCCGACGGCGTCGTTGGTGTGCAGGGTGGAGAGCACCAAGTGCCCCGTGAGAGCACCCCGGATGGCGATTTCTACCGTCTCCTGGTCACGCATTTCACCCACCATGATGACGTTTGGATCACCACGCAGGATGGAGCGCAGGCCAGTGGCAAAGGTAAGGTCGATCTCTGGCTTCACGGCGATCTGAATGATGCCATCAAGCTTATTTTCGACCGGATCCTCAATAGTAACAATGCGCCGATCCTTGGTGTTCAGCTCCTTCAGCAGGGTGTAGAGCGTGGTGCTTTTGCCTGAACCCGTGGGGCCTGTGATGAGGATGATGCCATTGGGATAGCTGATGAGTTTGCGGAATTTTGCCTCGGTTTCAGCATCTAAGCCGATGGCTGCCATGTCGAATTTTTTGCGCGTCAGCAGACGCAGGGCGACGGACTCTCCATTCACGCTGGGGATGGTGGCCACGCGGACGTCGATGGGCTCGCCATCAAGTTCGAGGTTAATGCGGCCATCTTGGGGCATACGGCGCTCTGCGATGTCCAAGTGCGCCATGATTTTCAGACGTGACACGAGGGAATTTTGCAGCAGGCGCATGTTGGGCGGCACGGGCACTTCGATGAGCTTGCCGTCCACGCGGTAGCGGATGCGCAAGTCGCGCTCAAGGGGCTCCACATGGATGTCTGTGGCGCGCTCTTTCAGGCCTTCCCGGAAGATCTGGTTCACAAAGTTCATGACGGTGGCCTCTTCATCGGCCTCGTCGAGCACGGTGGTCTCTTGCTTGAGGTCATCCTCTTCCTGCTGGCCATCGCGGCCTTCCAGCAGTTCCTCAAAGTTTTCAGCACCGACGCCATAACCTTGGTGCAGAGCCTCCAGGATGCGATGGCGGCTGGCGATCTTCCAGTGGATGCGTTTGCGCAGCTCCTGCCCGACGGCTTGGCGCGCGCCGAGGTCAAAGGGGTTGTAGGTCAAAAGGGTGGCCTCCTGGGCGCTGACATGCTCCGGGTAAATGCGGTGGCGCAGGGCGAGCTTGGCTGGGAATCGGTTGTGCAGACCTTCTTGGGGCTCAGAATCTTCCCGCACGCAGGGCATTTTTAGCCGTGCTGCGAGTTGGGAGAAAAAGCCTTCCTCATCCACCACATTGGCATCGAGCAGCGCCTCGATCAGGGGCTGGCGTTTGTCTGCGGCTTCTTCCAGGGCGTGCCGCAGTCTGGCTTGGTCACGGCAGCCAGCTTTCTGGGCGGCGGAGAGGATCACTTCAGAGAGGGTAGCGGACATGGAATGCGTGAGAAATCAGCGTGGAGGAGGTGTGGGCAGAACGGCCAATGCTGCTGCCTGCAACGTCTGTCACGCCCAGGAGTTTCGGCAAAGGTG
>JAIWOJ010000157.1 GCA_020216965.1 Prosthecobacter sp. | reverse complement strand
TCGTCATCCACACGCTGCGCAAGGACGGCCTGACCTACCTGCGCAGCCTTGGCGGCTGGGGCAGCTTCATCAGCAAGCCGCTGACGCTCTTCGAACCGCGTCTGGAGATCAACCTCAACGCTCCGCAGGGGGAGGCGCAGTTTCAGCTCACGGATATGAAGGGCCAACCGCTCGACGGCTTTACCTTTGAGAACTGCGAGCCGATTACCAAAGTGGACGCGCTGCGCCATCCCCTGCGCTGGAAGGGGAAGTCGCTCGACTCGGTCGTGAACAAGGCCGTGCGCCTCGAATGCCGCCTGCGCAACGGCGACCTGCACGCCATCCGCGGGCGGTTCCATTTCCTCGACGCCGAGGACATGCAGCGGCTGGAGGCCGACAAGGCGATTGATCCCCGCTGGTTTGATTATTGACCCCTCCCCCAAGGAGGGGCGGTTTGTAACCGCCCACCGCTGGCGCAAGACCCGGCGGTTGAAAACCGCCGCTCCTTGGGATAGGGCATGAGCATGGACCTGGGCTTCTTCAAACCCTGGCGCGAGATCGAACGAACCCACAACCGGCTCCCGCATTGGCAGCAAGAGGGTGCTACTTACTTCGTCACTTGGCGGCTGGCTGACTCCCTCCCAAAATCCTTGCTCGATGCACACTACGCCGAGCGCGACCAGTGGCCCCGCCTCCATCCCGAACCCTGGAGCCAGGAGACGGAAGCCGAGTATCACCGGCTATTTTCTCGACGCCTTGATGCTTGGCTGGATGAAGGCCATGGCTCCTGCCTGTTGCGCGACCCGCGCCACGCAGCCGTCGTAGCCGGGGCATTGCGTCACTTCGAGGGAGAGCGCTGCGCGATGATCAGCTTCGTCATCATCCCCAACCACGTTCACTGCCTCTTTACCCTGCATCCAGAGTGGACGCTTGAGCAGATCGTGCACTCGTGGAAGCGATTCAGCGCACGCGAGATCCATCGCACGAACGGCGCGGCGGGATCTTTGTGGATGAAGAACTACTTTGACCGCATCATCCGCGATCCCGCGCACCTTCACAACTGCGTCCGCTACATCCGCCGCAACCCAGAGAAAGCTGCCCTGGGCATTGGCGAGTTCCTCCTTGAGGAATCCCCCTTGGCATGCTCAATCGTTTAAGCAGAAGCCCAAGGAGGGGCGGTTTTTAACCGCCCTCTTCTAACCATACCCCGGCGGTTGGAAACCGCCGCTCCATGAACAAGGAAGGGCGGTTTGTAACCGCCCACTCAACCAAGCCCGGCGGTTGAAAACCGCCGCTCCTTGGTGCCAAATACCCATTCCATGAGACGCCTCCTGCCCGCGCTTGCGGCTACCCTTTCGATCGCCGCTGCCGAAGCACCTTCCCGCTTGTCTTGCCTGACGCACTGGCTGGGCAACACGCTGCCTGGTGCCGCAGGGCATGTGCCGCAGGACATCGCGGCCATCCATGTCACGCCGGACGGCACGGTCTATACCAACGTCCCTTGGGAGGAGGGCGGGGCAAACTGTTCGGCTTTTCGCGATGGCAGGCTCCTGGGCAAGGCTGGGCATACGCACGGCTGGGGCCAAATGGGAGGACGCGCGGTGACGGCAAACTCGCGCTATGTTTTCATCGGCCAGCAGATGCACAACGAGGGCGGTGGCCTGAAGGATCCGGAGACCTGGCCGCCCAAAGGCCGGAAGTGGTTCGGCGTGTCGCGGCGGCTGCGCGAGGACTTTTCCCGTCCCGCCCCTTTCGAGGGTGGCAAGGGAGGCAAAGGCGATACCCTGCCACGCTGCTATCTACCCATCGTGGAGCTGGCGGATGCCGAGGCCAACGCCCATCTGCCCGGCCTTGCCGCCAGCGAGGACGAGCTGTTTGTCAGCCATCCCCTGGACCAGGAAATCCAGGTGCTGGACGTGGAGACGATGCGCCTGAAGCGTTCGTGGAAGGTGTCTCATCCAGGCCCGCTCCAGCTCGACGCCCAGGGGCGTCTGTGGGTGCTGCACCGCGTGCCGGAGACGGATGGCGATCAGGGAGTGCTGCTTCAGCGCCTCACCTGTTTCACGCCGGAGGGGGTGGAGGTCACACGGCTTGGTTTTGACGATGAAGGGCTGCATCCTGCCGCTTTCGCGGTGCATCCCGTTGGTCGTGTGTTTGTCGCCAACGCCGCCCCAGGGCGCGCCAACCTCGTCGGCTTTCGCCTCGTCGATGGCAAACGGGAGCAGGCCGGGAGCATTGGCACCCTGCGCGGCATCCACGATGCCTCCGGCGGCGCCAAGCCCGGCACGCACGGCGATCTGCGCTTTCACCGGCCCGTGGCTCTCGGATTCGACGCGGCAGGAGGCCTCTACGTCGCTCACGGTGGGGCCAGCCAAAGCGGCAGCACCGTCCTGGAAGCCTACCAGACCGACCTGAGCCTCGCCTGGCGCGTCCATGGCATCACCTTCGTGGACATGGCCGATGCCGACCCTGCGGATGACACGCAGGTTTTCACCAAAGAGGAGCGCTTCCTCTGGCATCCCGGCAAACGGCCCGGCGAGAGCTGGAGTTACGCTGCTACGACTTACGATCCAGAACGCTTCCCCGATGATCCGCGCACCCACATCTGGAGCGCCGGGGCCTGGGTGCGCCGCATTGAGGGGCAGCGCTTTCTCTTCGTCACCGAGATGAATGGCGGACCGCTTCAGGTCTATCGTTTCGAGGAGGCCAGCGAAACGGCCATCCCCTGCGCGCTCTATTCCGGCGGCACCCTGCGCGTGGCTCAAAAGCGCCTCTGGCCCCAGAACCAGCCGCCGGACTCCGCCTGGCTCTGGCGCGCTGCCGACGGCGACGGCGGCATTGGCGACGATGAGTTTGAAAAGCTGCCCACTCGCGACCCCGAAGCCCACGGCTGGTGGGTGGACGAACGCGGCGGCCTGTGGCGGCCCACTTTAAAAAGCGGCATCCTTCATCTGCCCTGCGGCGGGATCGACCCCAAGGGCGTGCCCCGCTGGAGCCTGGCCCAGCGCCAGACGCAACCTCACCCAGCGGAGCTGGACCGCGTGCAGCGCCTGCGCTACCTGCCCGCATCTGACGTGATGCTGCTCTCCGGCAGCCGAGGCGAGCACAAGAACCAGCATTGGAAACCGATGGGGCCAGTGCTGGTCTGCTACGACCGCTGGAGCGGCGAGCGCGCCCTTCGCTGGCAAAAGGTGCTGCCCTACATTCCCGGCTCCGCGCGCGGTCACGAGTCCGCAGAGCCCGCCAGCTTCGACGTGGCGGGCGACTATGCTTTCGTGGTCTATTCCGGCCGCTCCAAGGATCTTGGCCAACGCTGGGGCCATGTGGACGTGCTGCGCCTCAGCGATGGCAAAACCATCGGCTTCCTGGAGCCTGATGAGAGCGTCGGCGAGATCGGCCTGCAAGACCTGCGCGAAAGCATCACCGCCCGCCGCCGCGCCGACGGCAGCTACCAGGTCTTCAGCGAGGACGACGCCAAGGCCAAGGTCGTGCTCTACCACTGGAAGCCGTGACGCATTGAAGCCTCCCAGCCTGCCCTGCCCCATTCATGAAAACGCACCTGATCCTCGCTTGCACCCTGGCTCTCCTCACTCTGCTTTGCCAGCCTGCCCTGGCCGAGCGCCCTCGCCTCGCCGTGCTCACCGACATTGGTGGCGACCCTGACGACCAGCAATCCATGATCCGCATCATGGCCTATGCCAACGAGTTCGAGATCGAGGCGCTCATCGCCACCGCCCAGACCAGCCATCACTTCAAGGCCGAAAACCCCGTCACCAAACCGGAACTCATTCGTGAAATCGTGGACGCTTACGGCAAGGTGCTGCCCAACCTGCAAAAACACGCCCAAGGCTGGCCTTCCGCCGCCGATCTCAACGCCCGCATCTTCACCGGCAACCCACGCGCGGGGCGCAAGTTCATTGGCAAAGGCCACGACACTGAGGGCTCGCGCAAGCTCGTCGAACTGATGGACGCGGGCTCGGCCCAGCGCCCGCTGAACATCGCCATCTGGGGCGGCCAGACCGACCTCGCCCAGGCACTGTGGAGCGCCAAGAACGGGCGCGACAGCGACGGCTGGCGCGTCTTCACCCGCAAGTTCCGCGTCTATGACGTGGGCGACCAGGACGCCATCGCCGACTGGATATGCACGGAGTTCCCTGGGATGTTTTACATCCTGGCCAAAGCCCCCGAGGGCCGTGACAAACGCGAGGGCATCTACCGCGGCATGTATCTCAACGGCGACGAGTCCCTCACCAGCCGAGACTGGGTCAAGCAGCATGTCCTTTCCGCTGGCCCGCTTGGAGCCCTGTATCCTACCAAAACCTACACCGCACCGAACAAGCATGGCTGCCTGAAGGAGGGCGACACGCCCTCGTGGTTCTTCTTCCTGCCCCTCGGCGGCAACGATCCCAACGACCCATCGAAGCCCGGCTGGGGCGGCCAGTTCCAGCGCGAGGACGACGGCTGGTGGCGCGATGTGCCGGGGCGTGACGGCTTTGACCCCCGCACTGTCATCAGCCAGCACCGCCCAGCGTTTCAGGCCGATTTTGCCAAACGCATGTCGTGGTGCCGACCATAAATCGGCGATGCAATCTTACCTGCACGCTTCCCCAGCACGAAGTGGCCGAAGCTTGTGCAAGCATGGCTGGCGAACTTGCCGGGATCAGCTCGCTAAGTCTTCGCGCGCCGAAAAAAGGATTCATCCCAGATTGCGCGTGATGGCTGAAACGCTTCACGTTCTCTTCCGCCATGAAAATCCACCTCCTTGCCGTAGCGTGCATTGCCGCCATCCACATCAGCGTGTCGCCGACGAAGGCCGAGGATTCGGCGGTCAGCGCCATCCAGAACATCGCCTACAAGTCCGGCGCGGACCTCACCGAATACGAACGCGAGCGCTGCCAGCTCGACTTGTATCTGCCGGCGAAGCGTGAGGGCTTTGCCACGCTGGTCTGGTTTTACGGCGGCGGACTCACCAGCGGCAGCAAAGATGGCAAAGACACCGTCAAGATCGCGCGCAGCCTGGCCGAGGCGGGCATCGCCGTGGTCGTGCCGGACTACCGGCTCAGCCCCAAGGCCATGTTTCCCGCCTACGTTGAGGACGCCGCTGCGGCGGTGGCCTGGACGCACCAGCACATCCGCGAGCAAGGGGGCGATGCCAGCCAGGTCTTCATCGGTGGGCACTCGGCTGGTGCCTATCTCACGCTGATGCTCGGCATGGACCTGCGGTTTCTGGAAAAGCATGGCCTCGCGCAAAAGGACATCGCCGGACTCATCCCCGTCAGCGGCCAGACCATGACGCACTACACCGTGCGCGGCGAGCGCGGCCAGGGCGGCCGGTTCGCCGTCACCGCCGACGACGCCTCCCCGGCGCATTACGCGCGCAAGGACACTGCGCCCATGCTGCTGATCTACGCCGACCGCGACATGCCCGCGCGCGCCGAGGAAAACGAATACTTTGCCGCCGTGCTGCGCGGCACCGGCAACGAACGTGTCACCGTGCTGAAAGTCGCCGACCGCGAGCACGGCAGCGTCGGCCACAAGATCGCCGAGCCAGACGACCCCGCGCGCCGCGCCCTGCTAGATTTCATGTCCGCCAAGGTTGCGCGCTGATTCGGCCACTGCCATGACACTCACGCTGACCTCACACTCTCCCTCCTCCTGCCCAGCCATGATTCCTCGCCTTCTTCCCAGCCTGGTCGCCGCCGCCATGCTTGCCTTCGTGTTTCCGCTGCGGGCCGCCGGGCCGCCGCCAAGTCCGACGCTCTTCGAGAAGAAGGCTCCCTGGGTGGTCAGCTCGGAGGTGATCGAGAAGTATGAAAAGCGGAACAAGGACAGCATTTTCAGGGAGGCCAACGTGCAGCCGTGGCCGCTGATCTGGTCCTGGGAGTCGGGGTGGATGGCACCGCAATCGCCGATGCCGAGGGAGGTGTGGTGGAGGTGGTTCAGCTCGAGGAGGTGATCCGTGCCGCGAAAGCCGAGGGCCATGCCGATGGTGTGGTGGACGGTGTTGCGGGCGATCTTGCCGCCGCAGCCT
>JAIWOJ010000156.1 GCA_020216965.1 Prosthecobacter sp. | reverse complement strand
GAGGCTGCGAAAGCTGCAGAGGAGGCGTCAGGAGTTGGCGCGGCTGCTGTTCAGCAAAAAATACTTTTAACCCTGAGAGCGGCACCCCATGAGCCCCGCCGTAGCATCTGCCGCCCCAAGACTGGCAGCTAGAGCACCTACCCATGATGCCGAAAAGCAACGGGCACGCCGGAAGGAGGATGCCACGGCCAGAGTCATCAAGCGCTGGCATGGGCTAGGAGCGCTGCTGGCGGCGGCATTCTACAGCTTGTTCTTCTCCGCCCACCTGAAATTCCAGGACACGCCGATCTACATCCGTGACGGCATTCTGTTCGGAGCCCAGACGCACAGCGTCTTCCAGGATCTGACCACCGAGCGCAGTGGTGATCACAGCCGCATCAGCACGCTGCACCCAGCGTTCACACTGATCCACCAGCCTGCCACCCAGCTTTTGACGAAGGGATGGGAGCTGCTAGGTCGTCCCAGGGTAGAAGCATCTCGGCATGGTGTCGCCACTTTGACCTGCTTGGCTGGCGCACTCGCCGTCGTCATGGTGTATCATACCCTGTTGTGGGCAGGTTTGCCTGGCCTGCGGGCGGTCCTCTTGGCAGCTGCCTTTGGAGCGGGGACCTGTGCTTGGATCATGGCCCCGCTGCCGGAGACCTGGCTTTTTGCTGGGACAGGCGCAGCCGCCATGGCGGCAGTGACGGCCCGTGGCAATCTAGCACGCCCTGTGTGGCACCTGCTGGCTGCTGTTTATGCCATCAGTTGCTTTATCGGGAATCTGATTCCCTGTTTGATCCTAGCGCTGACACGCTGCGCTCAAGACCGAACTCAGTTTGGCAGCTTCCATGCTCGCCCACTGCTGACGGTGCTAGGGGCCATCACGCTGACCTTTGCCTTGGCAAACGTGCAGCGTCAGCTCTACCCACACTCAGCCCCATTGCCCCGCAGTTGGCAGGATGTGCTGGCATTGCGCAGTGATTGGCATGCCTCTGCGGAAACGGCACCCCTGCTCGCCCGGGAAATTTTTGTCTCCAACATCGTGGCACCGGCTGAATTCACAGCCGTGCCAGACAAGAGCAGATCCCGTATTGTGCTAAATGAGGCACGGTGGTCCAGCCTCGGGCTCCAGCACGGGCTCAGCGCTGGATGGCTGCTCCTGCTGGCATTGGCCTTAGCGGGTATCGTTTGGCGCGCCCAGATGGATCCACTGGCCCTGGGCCTGATCAGTGCGCTGGCCTGGAGCGTCCTCACCGTCTCCTGGTATGGCAGTGAAGACCGCCTGCTCGTCCATGCCAGTCAGTGGACACCACTGGTAGTCGTGCTTGCTGGTCTTGGGCTTGAGCGGGCCTTACAGCACTGGCGTTTCATCGCCACGCCGGTCACACTTTTTTTAGCGGTCTTTGTTTGTGCCCTCATCACGCGGAACTGGCTCTTTATCAACGAAATCGCAGCCATCCCTGGGCGGTGAAGCAACCATGGCTAGACCGCCTCAACAATGATCTTGCCGCCTACCACCTCGCGCACTCTCAGAGCTGTCCCGCTAGCTAGATAGCCCCCCTCAGCCACCGCCTCCAGCCGCCGACCGGCGACCTCAATGGTGCCGTAAGGGCGCATGGCGCTCACCGCCAGCCCAGCATCCCCCACCTTCACTAGGCGCGTGGCCTCCATCACCGGGGTGGACTCCAGGCTGCCACCGACCGCCGTGTCTAGCACCAAACGGCGAAAAGGTCGCGTCTCGGGTAAGTAACGCGCCGCAGCCAACACCACCGCCGCTGCGCCCAGGATGCCGAGGGCGAAATTTCGCAACCCCAGAGCATAGCGCGAGATGTCAAAAAGGGGTGCGCTGACCGCAGGCGCGTCCGTTGCCTCAGGGCTGGTGGGAGCAGTAGCGGGTAACACCTCCCAGCCAGACATCGTGTACACCAGAGCCGCCATCACAAAGAAAAAGCCGATGATGCCCAGCAGCATCGTCCCAGGCAGCAGGGTCAGCTCCAGCAAGATCAAGATACAGCCAAGGACGAAAACTGCCGCAGCCACCGCAGTCTCCTGCCCCACTAGACTGCCTGCCACATAGTGCCCAAAGAAAAACAGCCCAAAAGCCGCCACGGAAACCAACCCAGGCAGCCCAAAGCCAGGCGTCTGCATCTCCAGGTAGCCCCCAGCCACTCCGATCAGGATCAAAATGGCTGCATACTTCGTCACCCAAATGGCCACCGCCTCAAAGAAAGTCGGCTCAGCGACCACGGTCTGCCCTTTCAGTCCCTCTGCCTGCTTGATCTCATCGATGCTCTTGACGATCGCCTTGGCAAAGAGCGGCTTGCCATCCAGCAGCATCACGGCCTGCTCCGCATCGAGCGTGAGGATTTCTTTTTTCCCATCCAGCAGCTTGCCGTCGACGCGCAATTCCTTGCCCATGTCGATCATCGCCTCGATCACCGCCGGGTTGTGCCCCTTTCTCTTCGCCACTGCCCGCGCCATGCTCATCGTCGCGCTATTCATCTTGGCGCGTTCCGCATCCCCCATCTCCTGCCCATTCCCATAGACGGGCGAGGCCGCCCCCGCGCTGCTCGTAGGTGCCATGTAAATCGCATCGGTGGCGACTGCAATCATCGCCCCGGCAGAAAGCGCGCGTGTGTTCACAAAAGCAAAGCTGCGCGGCTTCAGCTTTTGCAGGTCATTCATCATCAGGTCCACCGTGTCCCAGAGCAGGCCCCCCGGTGTATCGAGCTCAAAAATCACCGCCTCAGCACCCTCTGCTGAACAGCGCTCCAGGGTGCGAGACATAAACTCAAACCGAGCCCTGGCCACCAAATCCTCCTCACCCACCGGAATCACCACCACCTTCCCCGCATAACCGCCCATGCCAGCAGCAGGGAGGAGACTGGACAACGAAAAAAACACGAGCGCAGTCAGGGCAGAAGTCAGCAGGTTCATCCCACCAGCATAAGGCGTAAAAATGCGTCGGCAACTCGCCAACAACGCCCATTCCATCCGCCCGGCCAGATCGCCTAGAGGCGCAGGCTGCTGCCGTGACCGCCCAGGCAGGAAAAAAGCTGCAAAATCCGGCCTTGCAGACGGGCTTTTTCCCAGCGATTCAGCACACTAAATTCTAGCCTACCCTGCGCTTTCTGGACGCCCTTGCCAGAGCCTGAGTGGTGCGTTTTTCTACCCTATACCAACCTGCAATGTCAGACCCCGCAGCGCCTATTCCCACCCCCGAAGGCGGCCCCCAGGCCGTGCGGCCCATCAACGTGGACGAGGAAGTGAAAAACTCCTTCCTGGACTACTCCATGTCCGTCATCATCTCCCGTGCTCTGCCAGACGTGCGTGATGGCC
The DNA here is from genome assembly GCA_020216965.1 of Prosthecobacter sp. GTDB lineage: Bacteria > Verrucomicrobiota > Verrucomicrobiia > Verrucomicrobiales > Verrucomicrobiaceae > Prosthecobacter. The sequence goes on along the minus strand of JAIWOJ010000156.1, from coordinate 2,691 downwards.
TCAAACCCTCCCAGCGCCGCCTGCTCTACGCCATGAATGAACTTGGCGTGCAACCAAACAAGAAGCATCTGAAATGCGCTAAGATCGTCGGTGAGACCATGGGCAATTACCACCCCCACGGCGACCAAGCCATCTACCCCACGCTCGTCAACATGGCCCAGCCGTGGGGCATCCGTGAGGCCCTCGTGGACGGCCAAGGAAACTTCGGCTCTGTCGAAGGCGACCCGCCAGCAGCTATGCGTTACACCGAGGCCCGTCTGACGCACCTCGGCAGCATGATGCTCGCGGACCTAGACATGGAGACCGTGGACTGGGTGCCAAACTATGACGAGACGCGCGTCGAGCCCACCGTGCTGCCCTCCGCCTTCCCACAACTGCTCGTCAATGGCGGCACTGGCATCGCTGTCGGTATGGCGACCAACATGCCCCCGCATAATTTAGGGGAGATCGTCGATGGCATCTGTGCCCAGATCGACAACCCCGCCATCACAACAGCCCAACTCAATGCCATCATCCCAGGCCCTGACTTTCCCACGGGCTGCACCATTCACGGCATCGAGGGCATTCGAGAGTATTTTGAAACCGGGCACGGCAGCGTCCGCATCCGCGGTCATGCTGAAATTGCCGAAAATGGCAATCGTGAGCAAATCATCATCACCGCCATCCCCTATGGAGTGAACCGCGCCGTCCTCGTGGAACGCATCGCTGAGCTAGCCCAAGAAAAGGTTCTCCCTGAGATCAGCAGCGTGCGTGACGAATCAGACGAAAACACCCGTGTCGTCGTCGATCTCCGCAAAGACGCCCGAGCCCAGGTCGTGCTGAACAACCTCTTCAAGCACACCTCACTAGAGACCAGCTTTGCCATCCACATGCTAGCCATCGACAACCGCCGCCCGCGCGTGCTGTCCATGAAGGATGCCATCGCTTGCTACATCGAACACCGGCGCGAGGTCGTGCTACGCCGCACCCGTTACCTCTTGAAAAAGGCCGAAGAACGCAGTGAAAAACTGGAAGCCTTCCTCGGTGCCATCGGCCATCTAGATGACTTCATCAGAATCATCCGCGACTCCCGGAATAGGGAAGAAGCCTTTCAGCGGCTCAAGGCATTTGACTTCAGCACAGAGACAGCACGTTCCCTCGGCATCATCATCCGAAGCCAGCCTTCCGTGCGCGGAGACCGCTACATCTTTACCGACGTCCAGGTGAACCACATCCTTGAGCTACGCCTCTACCAGCTCACCGGCATGGAGCAGGATAAGGTCAAGGCAGAGTATGACAGTGTGCTTGCCGAGATCACGGACTTCCTCGACATCCTCGCTCGTGAGATCCGCGTGCTCACCATCATCAAAGATGAGCTTCAAGCCATTCGCGCCAAATACGGCACCCCCCGGCTCACCAAAATTGAGGCCGCAGAAGGCGAAATCCGCATCGAAGACCTCATCGCCAACAAGCCCTACATCGTCACCCTCACCCACCGTGGTTACATTAAACGCACCCTAGCCTCTGAATACCGCCTGCAAGGGCGCGGCGGCAAAGGGCTCAAAGGCATGGAAACACGGGAAGCAAGTGGTGACGATGAAGTTGGCGACTTTGTTGAGCATCTCTTTACCGCCTCCGCGCACGATTACCTGATGTTCTTCACCAACACCGGGCGCGTGTATGTGGAGCGTGTGTATCAGCTCCCTGAAGCCGCACGCACAGGCAAAGGCCGCAGCATCAAAAATGTGCTCAACCTCCGCCCAGCCATGACGGTGGAGCGGGAAAAAGACGGTCAGAAATACACCATCAGCTTCCCCGAAGAAAAAATCGCGGCCATCCTGCGCCTGGAAGCTGCTGGGGCCGACGATGAAGAAATGTGGAGCCCAAACCGCTTTGTGCTCTTCGGCACCAAGGACGGCACCGTGAAGAAAACCGCCCTCGAGGACTTCAAAAACGTCCGCAAAGACGGCATCAACGCCATCAACATCGAAGAAGGCAATGAACTGATCCAGGTAATCCTCACTGACGGCAAGAGCCAAATCTGCATGAGCACGCACGAAGGCATGTGCGTCCGCTGCGAAGAAGAAGATATCCGCGCCGTAGGCCGCAATAGCATCGGCGTCCGTGGCATCCGCCTGGAGGATGGTGACTTTATGGTCAGCCTCACCGCCGTCGATTTCGCCAAGCAGATGCTGGTCGTGTCAGAAAATGGCTTGGGCAAGCGCACCTCCTTTGAAGAATATCGCCTGACCAGCCGTGGTGGCAAAGGTGTCATCACGATGAACGTCACGGAAAAGACCGGTAAAGTCGTCGCCGCCCTTGCGGTCGCTGAGACGGATGAACTCATGCCCATGACCAGCAGTGGCCAGAGCGTGCGGATCCGCGTGGCAGACATCCGAGAGTGCGGACGAAACGCTCAGGGGGTCAAACTCATGTCCCTTTCCGAAGGCGAGACCATCCAGGACGTCGCCACGGTCATCCCAGACGAAGACGAAACGCCCACAGCCACGTCCCCAGAAGTCGCTGAACCCCAGTCACAGCCGGAGTCCCCGGCCCAACAGAATTAACCACCAGATAATGAGTTTCCCCCGGATTCCGAGATTCGTCGGCTCAAGAATGCGCCGATGACGGGGACCTTTAGAAGATGATTTCACCCTAAATTCAGAGAAGAGAACCGCAGATGACGCAGAAAACGCAGAGAATGAGTGTGTG
>JAIWOJ010000155.1 GCA_020216965.1 Prosthecobacter sp. | reverse complement strand
TAGAGTGCCTCCCCAGTTTTGGCATTGTAGCCGATGATGAGGCGCATGTGGCCGCCGCTGGCCTGCGGCACCTCGGGCTCTGGCAGCAGCCCAAGAGAGACGCTCCACATGACCGGGATGCCCTGATCAATCAGCCCTGCGATGGTTCGCTGGAATTTGCCAAAGCCTGCGCGATCGCGCTCCGTGCGCGCGGTGCGTAGCACCTCCCCATCCATCTGGCCGATGATCTCGTCGATATAGATCACCCCATCGCGTGGCCTAGCATTGATCTCAGGCTTCTTCGCCCGCTTGGCCTCCTTGTTATAATCCGCCACTTTGTCCATGAACTTTTTGTATTCCCAGTCTTCGATGACACGCACGCTCACCCCCATGCGGGCCTCCAGCTTATTCAGTGCGGCCAGCATCTTGTCTGGGCTGGTGCCGCCGCCCTGGCTGGTATCTGCTACCTGAGCCATCTCATGCTGATCCACAGGGATGCCGTAATACTTAAAAACTCGCTCCGCCGTCGCTACCGCACAGTAGCCTTTTGGCCCCTGGTCCACCATAGGCACCGTGGGGATAAGCACGTCACCATTCGCCTCCCTTTTGACTTGGCTCACCAGGCTGCTGCGCCCGACAGGTGCCACAGCCCCCGAGGTGCTGGCCACGGTGGCAGCGGCCCGCCCGCCTGCCCCCACATTTGCCACACGCAGACGGATGAATTCCGCGCGGAAAGGGATGTCACGGGTCTTGACCTCACGCTGGTAACTATATTCCAGCAGGTAAGCATTAGGCGGCTTCATCCACACAAACCCCTCTGCGGCGACAGCGCTCGACTTGTCTTTGCCACGCTCCGTAGGAGCCACGGCAACGCGCTTGGAGATCACATCGCGCAGGCTATTCACCCGGCTCTCAAACTGCTCTCGGCTGGCAATCAACGTCTCTGCATCTCCGCGATTGTAGATAGAAAAGGTCAGCTTAGTCGGCATCCCCTCCGCTGAGAACTCCACAATGGCTTCACTGACCGGGATGCTGCCCTCCCATAGGCCGAGGCCAGGGCCAAAAAAGCGTGCCTGATCTTTGCGCTCAGAGAGCCATTCAAAGCGCGTTGGCTGGAAGGTTTCCTCAAACTGAGCGGCAGACATGCTCCAGGTGCTATCTCCCGCTAAAAGAGCATCCAGCGGACGGCTAGGAACCTGGTCTTGTTGGCAAAGGGCAGTCCCTGTCAAAAGGCTGAGCGCAGTAAAGGCGCGGATTAATAATCTCATGGTGGGGCTAGGGGGTGAAATTCCCTTCACCCTACTCAGCCTCCTCAGGCTCTTGCAAGAAAACAAAGACGCCCATTTTATTTCCAATCACCACATCCATCCGACCATCCTGATTGATATCTCCAGGGGTGACCTGTGTTCCCACGCCGCTCGCATCATCGATCAAATGGGGGATGAACTCCGCGCCGCCTTTGCCATCGCGCTTGATCTCAAACCAATAGAGCACAGGCGCAGCCATGGGTTCGTCATCTTTCAGGGGGCCATGAGCCCAGCGGCGCTTGCCTGTGACGAGGTCCAAAACGCCATCGCCATTCATGTCTGCCAGTTGCAGCGCGTGCAGTTGGCTAAACTTCACCCCCACTTTGCTGTCGTCCAGCGTGGCACCCATCAGGTCATGGCGCAGCCAGCTTCCATCTTTTTTTTGCTCAAACCAACCCAAACCATAGCCATGCGCATCGTAGCTGCTGATCACATCGTTGATGCCATCTCCATTCACATCATAGACGAGGATGAAGCTGCCCCCGCGCATCCCCTCCTTGGTGAAAAGCTGGGGATGAAATTTCCAGTCACTGTCCTGGCTGGTATCGGCAGGTTGTTCGCGCCAGCCTTCTTTATCCAAAATGTCTGGGCGGCCGTCCCCATTCACATCGCCAAAGCCGTAACCGTGCGTGTAGCGGAAGTACTTTTTGTCATTTTCCTCACTGACTGGCGTGATGGGGCGGAAGCGGGCTTTGCCAAAGGGATTTTGCCAATCGATTTCAGCGTAGCCAAGCTGCCCCCCCTTGGGAGGCTGCGCCCCGCTGCTCGTGTGGCAGATGAGCTCTGGCTTGCCATCGCCGTTCATGTCCCCCAGGGTTGGGGATTCATTGTCAGTGATGTCAAAGATGGTATGGCGCGGCCAGTCACCGCCTTTTCCCTGGGGGTTTTCAAAGACCCAGGTTTCCTTGCCAGGCCAGGAAAAGGCCAGGATGTCATGCCAGCCATCACCATTGAAATCATAGGCATAGGTGAGGAAGAAATCACTGTAGCCTTTGGCCGGATCGTAGGGTTCCTTGTCAAACTTTGGAGCAAAGCTGAGACGTTCTGTAAAATCCGGTCCTCTCCAGATGAAGCGTCCTGAGCACACGTCATTTTGACCATCGTGGTCAAAGTCCGCAAAGTGAGCACCTTCGGCGACAAACTCATTCGTAAGGGTGATTTTCTTGAAGCGAATGTCAGCCGCGGAGGCACAGGCAGCGGTGGCGATCAGGGCGGTCAGGAGCAATTTCATGGGCATCGGTCGGGACAGTAAAACAGGCACCATGGGCATGAACTTACCGGCAAACCTAGAAAAGCATCTCTCCAGGCAGCCTAAGCAAGCTTTGCCATCACTTTAGCCACACAATTTTCCACAGTGAGCCCGTGCTTTTTACGCAGCACAGGCACGCTGCCATGCTCAATGAATTCATCAGGCCAGCCGATGCGCACGACAGGGGTTTTGATGGCTGCATCGTTCAGCAGTTCAATCACACCACAGCCAAAGCCATTCATCAAAACATGGTCTTCCAGGGTGCAGACCACCTTCACTTTGGAGGCTACCCGGCTAATCAGTTCACCATCTAGGGGTTTGATCCAGCGTGGATTGATGAGCGCCACGGACAGCCCTTTGGCCTCGAATTCCACTTTGGCCTTTTCAGCGATGGGAAACATCTCTCCAAGCGCGATCAGTGCCACATCACTGCCATCCGCCACTAGCTCTGCCTTGCCGATCTCCAAAATCCGAGGGTTAGCTTTTGGCGTGACGCCAGGGCCATTGCCGCGTGGGTAGCGGATGGCGATGGGGCCTTGATCGTAGTTTGCCATCGTCCAGAGCATGTCCACAAACTCATCCTCATCTTTAGGCTGCATGTGCACGATGCCAGGCACGCCCCGCAGGTAGGCGATGTCAAAAAGCCCATGGTGGGTGGGGCCATCGTCGCCACTGAGACCGCCACGGTCCATGCACAGGCGCACAGGCAGGTTCTGGATGGCCATGTCATGCACGATCATATCAAACGCGCGCTGCATGAAGGTAGAGTAAATGGTCAAAAAGGGCTTCAAGCCCTGTGTGGCTAATCCGCAGGCAAACAGAGCTGCGTGCTCCTCGGCGATGCCGACATCAAAATAGCGCTCTGGAATCTCTTTTTTGAATACGATCAACCCCGTGCCGCCTGGCATGGCCCCGGTGATGGCCACGATGCTTTTATCTTGTTTGGCGAAGTCAGTCACGCTGCGCCCGTAAATCTGAGAGTAGGTCGGCTTGTCCGTGGCAGCAGTCTCACCCGTCTCTACATTGTATTTGCCGAGGCCATGGAACTTCAGCGGATCATCCAAGGCCGGCTTGTAGCCACGTCCTTTCTCGGTGAGGATGTGTAGGATGACAGGAGCGTTCTGATTTTTCAGAAACTCAAAGGTCTGAATCAGGAGTGGCAGATCATGCCCATCAATCGGGCCGTAATAGTGGATGCCAAATTCCTCAAAGAGCGTGCTGCGGTTGTGCGGCCCCTCACTCTGCGGCAGCAGCAGGCCTTTTGCGCTGTGCAGGCCGCGCTCAGCCAGCTTGCGCGCGCCATCCCCCAGCATGAATTCGACGAACTTGGCCGCCTTATCGTGCAGATTGGCAAAGCCAGGGTGCGTCGCGATGCTGCTGAAGTATTTGGCGATGGCACCCACGTTTTTGTCGATGCTCCACTCGTTGTCGTTGAGGACGATGATGAGCTTCTTGGTATGCGCCGCGACGTTGTTCAGAGCCTCAAAAACTGGCCCGCAGGTAAAGGCGGCATCTCCCGCCACACAGACGACGTGCTCATCCGTGCCCTTCAGATCGCGCGCCGTGGCCATGCCCAGCGCTGCACCCAGGGCGGTGCCTGCGTGGCCCGCGCCATAGCAGTCATGCTCACTTTCACTGCGCAGACAGAAGCCGTTGAGCCCCTGATACTGACGGATCGTGCCGATTTTATCCCAGCGGCCAGTCAGCATCTTGTGGACGTAGCCTTGGTGGGCGACATCGAAGACAAATTTGTCCGCAGGGGTATTAAAGACGCGATGCATGGCCAGCGTCAGCTCGACGACGCCCAAGTTTGGCCCCAGGTGGCCGCCTGTTTCAGCCAAGGTGGAAATGAGGGTTTGGCGGATTTTCTCCGCTAACTCAGGCAGCTTCTCCAAAGGCAGTGCTTTGAGGTCCGCAGGGCAGGTGATGGGGGGCAAGGAAGCTGTATCCACGAGGTTCAGAGTCAAAAAAGTCGGATTTCCCCGCCTTCTTCCACAGCGGGAGATGGGTTGGCTTTCCGCCGAGGGGCCGCAGGAGGCTTAGGCTCAGCCGGAGAGGTAGGAGCGGCTGGCTGAAATTCTGCCAAATCAGCCCGTCCTTCTAGGTCACGCGTCACCATTTCTACGCGGCGCTGGGCTCCACTAAGAAGACGCTCGCAGGTTTTGAGAAGCTTCATTCCTTCCTCATAACCCGAGACCATTTCCTCAAGCGGAATTCCATCTGTCTCAATGCCTGCCACCACCTCATCCAGGCGCGAGATCGCCTCTTCAAAGGTGAGTTCTGGCTGGGGTGTGGCGTCTGGCATGGGGCAGAAAAGGGCGCGCATTATCAGGAGTGGGGCAGCGGTGGCAAGCGCTAAAACCTGCCCAAAAGCTATCGATCTGGTGCGGCTGGATTTCGATCTGCCGCCGCTTGCGCGCCTTGGCAATCTGGGCTTCCAGATGGGTAGCCTCAATCCCTAACCCTCATGGAAGCCCTGGAAACCGCCCGTCTGTGCGCCAAGTATGCCGATGATAAGAAAGCCCAGGACATCGTCCTGCTGGACCTGCGCGGGCTATCCCCAGTGACGGATTTCTTTGTCATCTGCTCCGCCATCTCTGCCCCGCAATTAAGAGCCGTGAGAGACGAGGTGGTAGAGCAGATGCGGGAGCAGCACGGCATGAAGCCGCTTTTTGTCGATGGCTCCTACGAGAGCCAGTGGCTGATCGTGAACTTCCCCAATGTGCTGGTGCATATCCAGTCCCCTGAAAAGCGGGAATACTATGCCCTCGAGGAATTGTGGGGGGATGCCCCCACCCTCCCCTGGCAGCAGGAGGCTGATCCAGGCACGCCATCCCCATCGGCACCGAAACGTGCGGCGAAAAAGGCAGCCGCCAAAAAGGCCGCTGCCAGCAAGCGCGCCGCGAAAAAAGCCCCCGCCAAGAAGAGTGCAGCCAAGGTGGCGAAGAAAACCAGCCGCCGCAAAAAAGCGTGAGCCACCGCAATAGGCGCATCGTGGAATCCACTATGCGTCTCCTGCGGGCACTCCTCATCCTTTGTGCCGTGGTCGCCACGAATAGAGCAATCCACGCACAGCCCCTAGCATCCGTGTGTCATCCCAAACAACACACGCCATGCAAACCACAATCTCGAAACACAACGGTCAGCAACGCTTCATCGAAACCCTCGCCGAGAGTGATCTTTTCCGGGGATACCAGACTGCCTTTCACACCCTCACGGGCCTGCCCCTGAGTCTCCGCGCTCAGGAGGATGAAGAATTTGTCGAAGAAGTGCAGACACGCAGAAGCGTCTCAGGCATCGTGAACTCCGTGGTGCCCGTCCGTGTTGGCAAAACACCCGTGGCTCTGCTAGAGACCGGCAGTGTGCGCCTGGAGGCTGCCACGGCGGAGACCTTTGCCCCCCTGGCCTCTGCCATGCTGGATGATGACCGCACCCCCGCAGAAATCCACGGTGCCCGTGTGCACTTTGACCATGCGCCCGTGATGAGCCCTGAGCGCTACCAGGCAGCCCTG
>JAIWOJ010000154.1 GCA_020216965.1 Prosthecobacter sp. | reverse complement strand
TGGGCGCGGCCTGGCCTGCGGGGGCCACCAGCTCAGCCTTTACGCCCGTGAGGACAAAGTTGCCATGGCCCGCTGTGGGCTGGGTCTCTAGCCTCAGGGCGGTGATGCGGGGCGTGGTCACAGGCAGCTCCACGGTGAAGACATCCGTCTCACTCTTGCTGGGCAGGTTGATGAAGCCATCCTCGTGAATCTGAGCGGTTTTTTGGGATGCCGTGGTCACGCGCAGGGGCTTCTCCGCCTTCCAGGCGAGCTCCTGGCGCAGGGTGCTTTCCCAGGTGGTGAGGCCGGTCAGCCATCGCGCCTCGGGTTTGGCAAAGTGCGCCTCCAGTGCGGCGATGCGGGTGCGCAGGTCTTGGCGCTGTTTTTTGATCTCTGCCGTGTCAAAGCTGTGCAGCGGAGATTCGTCTTTTTTATCGCTATCCGCGCTTTGGTTGAGGAAGGCATAGACCTGGAAATACTCCTTCAGAGTGATGGGGTCATATTTGTGCGTGTGACACTGCGCACAGGCCATGGTGGTGCCCATCCAGACGGCGAAGGTGGTGTTCACCCGGTCGATCACCGCAGCGTTGCGAAATTCCTCATCGCTCGTGCCGCCCTCGTTTTGCGTCATCGTATTGCGATGAAAGGCGGTGGCGATGAGCTGGTCATCCGTGGGATGGGGCAAAAGATCACCGGCGATCTGTTCGCGCGTGAACTGGTCAAACGGCATGTTGGCATTCAGCGCGCGGATCACCCAGTCGCGGTAGGCCCAGATTTCACGCGGCTGGTCACTGGGATAGCCGGAGCTGTCCGCATAGCGTGCCAGGTCCAGCCACTGGGCGGCCCAGTGCTCGCCAAAGCTATTTTTCGCCAGGAAATGATCCACCACGGCCTCGTAAGGTGCCTTGGAGAGGCGCTCCAGTTCCCCCAGCGTGGGCGGCAGGCCGGTCAGGTCCAGAGCCACGCGGCGCACGAGCACCGACGGGCTTGCCAGTGGGGAAAAACGCAGCCCCTCCTGTGCTAGGCGCGCCGCCAGAAAGGCATCAATCGCGTTCACACCCTCGGCAGCCTGGGGGGGCACCGCCGGGCGCACCACCCGCTCATAGCTCCAGTGCTTGCCCCATGGCGCGCCTTCTTTGATCCACTGCTTTAGCAGCGCCACCTGGGCGGCTGGGATGGTTTTGTGCTGCTTCGGCGGCGGCATCACCTCATCCGGGTCTGTCGTGATGATGCGCTGGATGAGCGCGCTTTTTTCTGGATCCCCCGGCACCACGGCGATGACGCCCTCGCGGTTGGCCTTGGCAGCGGCTTCTTCATCCAGGCGCAGGCCCGCCTCCCGCTTCTTTTCATCCGGGCCATGGCAGAAAAAACAGTTCTCCGAGAGGATCGGGCGGATCTCGCGGGAAAAATCGACCGCCGGGGCAAGAGCGGGCAAGCTGAGGGCGATGGCGAAAAGCGGGCGCATGGGAAAAGTTTCTTCCTCTCTACGCGCCAGGAAACTCACCCTCTTGCGCCTCAATGCACCGAAGAGCGCCTAGCGAGCTTAGGGAATACCGTTTGCGCGAATTGGCGGCGAGCAGCGGTGTCGCCCTCCCCTCACCCCAGCCCGCAGGGCTGGGTCGGAGGAAGACGTTGGGCGCTCTCTCATCGCGGCCTGAAGGGCCGCGATACCCTGGGGCTGGGATCAGGCGCGAGGGGAGCGCACCCTTTCAGGGCGCGCGGATCAAGGTTGGAGGCGAACCTACAAACCCAGCCCTACGGGCTGGGCTGAGGAATCACGGACCTTCGGCCCGCCGAACCGCAGGACCGGAAGGCAAAGGGCATTGACCAGCAGCGTCTTCACCTCAACGAAGCGGCAGTGCATCCCAACCCTCTTCCCGAAAGTGGGCCTGGGAGCCGTCGAGCATCAACCTCGGGGAGAGGGGAGCAGCGGCTTCTGTCCGGGGATAAACATGCCCATGCAAACCCGGCACAATCCGCCCGTAACCCTGAACCTATGCGTTTTCGGCCCCTTTTCCTGCTTTCTGCCATCTGCACGCTCCATGCTGCCGAGAGCACCAAGCCGCCCGCTGAGGACCCCACGCGGTCGAACACGCGCAGCGAGCCGAAGCAGGTCTCCGGCAGCGCAGCGCAGCCTGTTTCCCTTTTCTACAGCTCGGGCGATGCGGTGGTGGTGTATCCCTGGCTGCCGATGGACTCCGAGGCGACCTGCCAGGCGAGCATGGAGGTGCTAAAACAGCGCTACCACTGCGACCGCCTGCTCTGGCGCGAGGCCAGCACGGAGTGGGGCATGAGGTGGGCACAGGTGCGCGAGGACAGCCCCTGGCTGGGCGACATGGTCAGCGAGACCGCGCGCATCAACCGCGAATTCCAGACCACGCTGCACGCCAGCCGCGCGGCGGCTGCCCAGGGCATCGCCTTCTGGGGTGTGTTTCACTTTTTCGACTACTGTGGCAAGGCCGAGTGCATGGCAGGTGGCAGCCGGGGCACGGCGGCGTTTTGGGGGCGTGACCCTTGGATGGAGCAGCACCCGGAGCACCGCGTCTGGGATCGCGCGCGCATCACCTACATGAGCGGCATCGTCGAGTATGGCGAGCCCGCTGTGCGCGCGGAGCACCTGCGGCGGGTGGAGGCCATGTTCGCCCAGGAGTGGCGGCCTTACGCCGGCATCTTCATGCACACCTACATCGAGAACATGGAGGCCAGCTACACCGACCAGTACATCTACAGCGACTACGCCGTGGCCGACTTCAAAAAACGCTATGGGGTGGATGTGCGCACCCAGCCCTTCGATCTCGAGGCTTACTACGCCATGCGCGGCAGCTACATCACCCAGCTCCTGCGCGAGCTGAGGCCCATTTTCAAAAAACACGGCAAGCAGCTCGCGATGATCCTGAACGCCGAAAACATGGACTGGCCGCAGGCCTGGCTGGCCGGACGCGCCGTCTGGCCGAAGGACGCCACCGTGCCCTACACGCTCCAGCAGGGCCGCCTGCACATGGACTGGCGCACCTGGGTAAAGGAGGGGCTGGTGGATGAACTGCACGTCTGGGCTGGCGCGCATCCCGACCAAAAAATTAAGAACGTCCGCGCCCTGCTCGCCGCCACGGCGGGCAGCGGGGTGAAGATCACCGTCAGCTTCCAGACCGAGCTGCCCGAGGCCGACCGCGCAGAGCTGTACGCGCAGGGCGTGCGCCGGGTGATCTCGGTGGACCCCGGCAATGAAGAGGGCACCCCTGGCAGCTACACGGCGGCGGACCTGGCAAGTGCCGACGCTGGCGTGGTCCTGCGCGTGCTGGCCCAGGCGCGGGCGGGCGAGCTGGTGTTGCCGGTGGACCGCCTCAGCGCGCTGCTCGTCAGCCATGCCAACCCGCTCGTGCGCCGCCAGGTCGCGGCCACCCTCGCCTCCCTGAAGCTCGCCGCTGCCCTGCCCGCCCTGGAGGCCGCCGCCCGCGCCGAAAAGGAGGGCAGCGTGCTGGCGATGATCTTTGACGCTCTGGGCAAGGTGAACGGCCCTGGCACCCTGGCTGCGCTGGCAGATGGCTTTGCCAGGGTGAACACCTTCCCCGTGCGCATGGCCCTGCGCAATGCCCTCGCCGCCATGCCGCCCGAGCGCACCGCCGACCTTACCCGCGCCTACGATACGCCGGACAGCTACTTCCGCCGCGTGCTGGCAGAGAGCCTGACCCGCCGGAACAACCCACCCGAGATCCACGACCTGCTGCGCCGCTCCATCCGCGATGCCCACCCGAAGGTGCGCTGGTGGTCCGCCTATGCCTACGCCTACGTCCGCTACACGGAGGAAACGGGCGAGACCCTGCTCGCCGCCCTGCAGGATGAAAATGGGGCCGTGCAAAGCCGCGCCGCCATGACCTTGCGCGACCTTGCGCCCAAGCTCAGCCCCACGCTGAAACAGCGCTTCTTCACCCGCCTGCTCGCCACTTACCTCCAGTTCGCCACTGGCAGCCAGCGCGCCGATGCCGAGTGGGGCTGGCGGCCCATTGGCGAAACCTTACGCGATAGCTTCGGCGAGCAGGGGCGCAGCGCCCTGCTGGCGATCCTGAATACCGGCGAGCCCGGCCTCGCCAGCCTAACCTGGCGTGTCTTTTTCCAGCCCAATGAGAACGCCTGGCACATCATCGCCCCCCAGGACATGGAGCGGCGCTACCGCTTCCACCCCGGCGGGGTCGATGCGGGCAAATGCACCCTCGCCGACCTCGCTGCCGCCCAGCCACTGCCGGGGGCCAAGCCCGCCGCAGACTCGCAGGGTGCTGCTCCACAGTCCCGCGCGCCAGGGCACATCCATGTCGGCAAAGACGTCGCCACGATCGCGGAAGCCATCCAGCGCGCCCAGCCCGGCGACACCATCCATCTGGAGCCCAAGCGCTACTACGAAACCGCCGACCTTAGCCGCAAGCACGGCCTGGAGGGCAAGCCCATCATCCTCGACGGCCATGGTGCCGTGCTCGATGGCAGCGAGCCCATCCAGCCTGCCGACTGGGAGGCGCTCGCGGGCGATCTCTACCGCAAGACGCACCTCCTCCCACGCATGGACGAGGCCATCCTGGCGCGCTGGTTTTTCCTCTTCGATGGCCGCATCGAGCGCATGGGCCGCTGCTCCAAAGGCCCCAGCCAGCCCCTGCGCCCGCCTGATGCCCTGGAGCCAGGCCAGTGGACTTATGTAAATGAGGAAGACGCCTTTTACCTCCGCCTGCCCGCCGGGCAAAAGCTCGCCGAGGCCCAAATCCGCTACCCCCTGCGCAGCAGCGGCGTGGCCCAGAGCATCGAGGGCTCCTGGCAGACCGTCCGCAACCTTACCTGCACCCATTTTTACAACGACGGCTTCAACGTCCACGGTGCCCAGCGCCATCTCGTCTATGAAAACATCGCCGCCATCGAGTGCGGCGACGATGGCTTCAGCGCCCACGAAGACGCCGACTGCACTATCAACGGCTTCACCAGCCTGCGCAACGCCACCGGCCTCTGCGACACCGTCAGCAGCACCACCCGCTACCGCGATGTCTTCATCCGCGACTGCGCCGGCTACGACCTCTTTTTCATCGGCGACTCCGCCCACAGCATGGAAAACGTGCTCATTGAAAGCAGCGCCGCCCGCCCGCTGGAGGTCGCCCAGCACGCCGATCGCCCCCAGGCCGGCCCCAGCATCGCTAGGCTGAAAAACCTGTGCCTCAGCAGCCAGCGCAGCCCCGCTGGCAGCATTCGCATCAGCCGCAATGCCAAGCTCACCATGGAAAACTGCACCCTCGACGGAGCCTACGACCTCGCCCTCACCCCCGGCGGCGAAGTCAGCGCCACCCGCTGCGCCTTCCTCGGCCAGCCCAGCCTACTCATCTACCCCAACACCCTCTGGCAGGGCCAAAACAACCACTTCAGCCCCGCCAGCTTGCGGGTTGGCCAGGCCAGCTTCACCGAAAAGACCTTCGCCGCCTTCCAAAAAGCCCTCGCCAGCGAGACCGGCTCCGTCTGGAGCAGCGCCAAGCCCCAGCAAGGCACCGGTGCCCCCGAGCTCGCGCCTCTCCGCACCCACGCCGAAGCCCTCGAAGCCCGCTGGCAAGCGCTGGTGAGGGAGTGAAGAGGGCACAGACACCTGCATCGGCAGGGACCCCGCCGCACCCTAGGAGCATTCGCCAGAATGCCATGGCTTTGGCCTTGCAGCCAGGCTGCCCAGGTTTTCGCCAAGGTGCAGGAAACATCCTGAAAAGGAAAATAGAAACCGCAGATACGGCAGATTTCCCTCAGAATCAAAGGGATGGACGAATGGACGAAGGCACGGGTTGAGTGAGTGGGGCGACTTTCATCACTCACTCATCCTCTGCCTTTTCTGCGTCATCTGCGGTTCTTATCACTGGATTCAGGTTCATCGTCGGCACGAACCCCACCGCAGAGCCATCCATCGGGCGTAATCCAATCGTCATGCCCTACCTTTTTGAGCAAAGCACCGCGCTGGCCGTGAGCGCGGCGACGGCCTTCCACTTCCACTCCGACCCGGCCAATATCACGGTCGTCATGCCGCCAACGCTCAAGCTGGTGCGCCTTGAGACAGAAGCTCCAGCGCGTGAGGGTGGCCTCATCA
>JAIWOJ010000153.1 GCA_020216965.1 Prosthecobacter sp. | reverse complement strand
CGCTGATCCAGGCTAGCAGGGCGAGGCACCAGGGCCAGGCTTTGGAAAGAGACTCATGCATGTCACCTGCACTGAGGGTGGAGGGCAGATCGGCACGTCCGGTCACATACTCGCGCGCATCAGCGTGGGTGGAGGGCTGATGGGTGCCTACTTTATCAGGGATGACGAGGGTGTTTTGCCAGGCTGTGTTAAACTCATCCACCTCTCGATAACGGGCTTCAGCGGTAGCGCGGCGGCTGCTGGTCGGGGGACGATGGTGGCCTGGGGTGAGGTTGGGCTTGAGCCGCTCTTTGTTGGTGCCGGGCTGGATTTCCCAGCGTCCAGCGGAGTCTTTGGCGAAATCTGTCCAAAAGAACAAAGGCACCTCGGTTTCATCCGTCATGAGGGGCACGCGCTTGGCGGAGACGTGGGATAGGTCGAGCAGGCGCTGGGCGCTGGCACTGGGGATGGCATGGCTGAGGATGCGCGCTGGGGGCGGCATTTCTGGCAGGGTCACGACGAAGCCGCTGAAAAGGATCTGGGGGATGAGGGCGAGCGGGACGAGCAGGGTGGCCTGGGTGGTGGTGCGGGCCAGGGAGGAGATGGCGAGGCCGATCTGCACGCCCACCACGCCAGAGAGCAGGAAGGCGAGCGAAAAGAGGCCGAGCCCAGAGCCTGCGGCAGGCAGTACGTCATGGGCAGGGTCCGCATCGCGGGCGAAAAGCAGCACGGGCAGTGCCTGGGCGGCCAGCAGCATGAGAACCTGCGCCCATGAGATGAGAGAGAGGAAAAAGGTCTTGCTGAGGATGTAGGGGTGCATGCCTAGACCGGCGATGCGCTCCCTGCGAAAGATGGGCAGCTCACGCACGATGGCCTGGGCAGCATTGCCACAGCCGAACCAGAGAGTGGCGATGAGGCAGGCAAAGCAGCGGAACTCTGCATCATGCAGCCCCACCCATCCAGCCAGCAGACCGATCGCGAGGGGCTGGAGCAGTAGGGTCTGCCAGTTCCTGCGGTCAGAGAGCAGGATGCGCTGCTGCGTCTCTGCCAGCACGCGCAGGCAGCTCAGAAAGCCTGGCCGGGCATGTTGAGGTGGGTTTTCAATGACACGACGCGGCGGCGGGCAGGCATCTTGGGAAAAAGGGTGCAGGCTGGAGCTGCGGAATTTTTCTAGCCAGTGCTCTCCGCTGTCCGTTTGGCTGACGAGCTTGTAGATGCGCTCCAGGCGCATGGAGGGGGAGGGGCCACTGGTGCCACTGCTATCTGTGCCAGCAGCATCCCGGACCTCCAGAAAGTGCTCGCGTGCTTCATCCTGGGTGCCGAGGAAAAGCAGCCGCCCCGCATGGACGAAGGCGATGCGGTCAAAGAGGAAGGCCCGGTGCAGGCTGTGGGTGGTGCAGACCACGGTGTGGCCTGTGAGGCGCAGCTTTTGGAGGTGGGAGACCACGCTTTCCTCGTTCTCAGGATCTAGGCCGGAGGTTGGCTCATCGAGGAAAAGCACAGCAGGGCGGCAGAGCAGCTCTGTGGCGATGTTCACGCGCTTGCGTTGGCCGCCAGAGAGGCTGCGGATGGGCTGGGCGGCATGGGGCTCCAGCCCCAGTTTATTGAGCGTGCCTGTGACGAGTGCCTCAATATCGCGTGGGGCAGCCTCGAGACGCAGCCGCGCGGTGAGGGTGAGCGCCTCGCGCACGGTGAGGTCGCTATGCACAATATCATCCTGCGGCACAAAGCCGACGACGCTGCCAGCGGCTAGCTTTTTCTCAATGGGCTCCCCATCGATGAGGACGTGGCCTTGTGTGGGCAGCAGGAGCCCGGCCAGGAGCTGCATGAGGGTGGATTTCCCCTGGCCGGAGCCACCGAGGATGCCCAGGAACTCACCGGAACGCACTTCGATGGACACGGAGCGCATGATTTGCCGTGTGCTGCCATCGTGAGGCACGGTGAGGCTGAGATCATGCCCCTCGACACGCGCGCCCAAGAGCTGATCCACACAGATGATGGAAGAGCCGGTGAACTCAAAGCCGTAACAACTGATGGTAAAACGGTCCCCAGGCACGAGGGGATGGCGCAGAAAGGGATCGCCATTGAGGTGTGCCTCTTTGGAACTGCGGGCGTGGATGGTCCAGCCAGAGGAGGAGGGCAGCACTTCGACATGGAGGGGGGCGATGTTGCGGTCCTCGGGGTCAAGCTGCCAGTGGTCCACGCCGGAATAGGATGCGTCCTCGCCAGAGGCACGTCCGATCTGAAGGCGGCGGCTTTCCAGCCTGACCTCCCGACAGGCGGTGCCATTCATCAGCGGGGTGGCGGGGATGAGCAGGAAGACGGCGCGCAGGGTGCCAATTTTGAATTGATCCTTATGACTCAGCGTGTGGGGCAGGCCACTGGCAGGCAGGAGGAGCCCATTGACGTGCACGGGCGTGTCCGCGTTCTCCGCGCTCAGCACCCAGGTGGCCACAGCGGGTTTCCACTCCAGGATCGCCTGCTCAAACACGACCTGTCCTTTCTCCAGCTTTTTGGACATCAGCTGCCCTTCGGGAGTGAGGTAGTCGATCTGTCCTTGCATAAGGGGTCAATCCATCCGGGATATGGAGTTGCAGCACCCAAGAGCGGGCACTGTTCTGCTTTTAGGTGGAAATGGGCTGCTGTCTTGAAAAAAAACAGCACACCGGTGATTTCGCTGCCTGCTGGGTGCAGAAAAGCCTGTGAATCGCCTAGTGTCCCGCTGGCAGCACGTTGACGGGCAGATTTTCCATCTGGAGCAGGCTACGCAGCAGTGGGGCGCAGGCTTCGGCAGGGAGCTCGCGGGAAATGATGCGTGCCAGCACGCGGTTACTCTCCTCTCCCAGACCTGCGACGGGCACATAGCCAGCCCGCGCCATCTGCGCGGCGGTGGAGGGAGGCTGACCACTGAGGAGGTGGTAGATCAGGCGCGCGAAACGGCAGGGCATGTCCCCCTGGGTGCCGTTCGAGGCTGCAGGGGCGCTTTTTCCGGCGGTCTGCAGCGCGGGGCTGTAGTCCACTGTCAGGCGGATCATATGGCTCGGCCATTGACGGAAGGGCAGGGCGAGGAGCTTGCGGGAATCCCGCTCGTGCAATCTGCCGCCATAGAGCTGGGGGAACTGCAGCATGATGGCATGAGGGGCCAGGATGAGCCCAGGGATGCCAGCGCGCGCGGCGATGTCACAGGCCTCCCCCACCTGCATGAGCACCGGGGCTGCGTCCATAAGGTTGAGGCGTTGCCTGGCCCGCAGCACGGTCAGGAGGGGCATCCCTTCGATGAGTTCCTCGGCAAAGACGACGTGGTCTTGAAAGCGGATGAGGGCTAGGGGTGGAATGATGAAACCGCCGCGGCACTGCGCTGCCTTTTTCTGGAGGTTCTCCAGCTCGGTGACAAAGGCCGGGTCTTGGCCGAGATCCGCGTGCAGGAGGGTGAGGCGCAGGAGCTCCCCAGTGCGGCGGCGTCTGGCACGCCAGGCGGCCCCTACCTCTTCATGCACGCCTTCGATTTCCTCGAGGAGGTCAAACTTGGTGCGTGTGGCGGTGGCGATCTTTTGCAGGCCAGGGAAGGCGGCTCGGGGTGGCGCAGGTGCAGCCGCTGCAGGGCCAACAGCCGGGCTTGGGGAGGGGGGTGTAGGCTTTTCTTCAGGCGCACGGTGGCGAATGGTCGCCATGGGGTCCGCATCGCTGGAGGGTAGATTTGGCGCAGCCTGCGGAGCCGTAGCTGGGGGGAGTGCTGGGAGGGTGGGCGGCGCAGGGGCAGGAGGAGCAGGGACAGGAGACGGCGCAGGGCTGGCCGGAGTCGGGGCTGAGGCTGGGGCCGGTGGGGGAGCTGGAAGCACGACAGAGGCGGCCTGTTTGGTGATTTGCGTGGTTTTGCCCGGTCTGACGCTGGATTTGAGGTTTTTTTCCGCCGCTTTTCCGGGAGTTTCTTGGGCTTTTGCGGGGTTTTTGGCCGGTGGTTTTGATTCACCGCTTGCGAGGCGGGCTAGGCAGTCTTCGATGCCGCTCAGCACGGCGTGCATATCGCGCGCACGCTGGCGTAGATCGGGGTGCAGCATGTGGGTGAGCAGGTGACGCACCGCTGGGCTCATGCTTTCGGGCAGATGGGTGGCATGGTTGATGCCTGAGAGGCGACTGCGGGTGATCTCGCTGGAGCTGGTGTCAATGGGCAGACGACCCTCCAGCATGAACCAGAGCGTCATGCCGAGGGAGAAGACATCCGTGCGCTCATCGGGCACCTCGCCACGCAGTTGCTCGGGGCTGGTGTAAAGGAGGGTGCCGCGGAATTGGCCGCGGCGGGTCAGGCCGGTGGTTTGTCCCAGTGCTTTGACGAGGCCGAAGTCGATGAGCTTGATGTTCGCCTCGTCTTTCCCTGGCACCATGGAGAGCATGAGGTTGGAGGGCTTGAGATCGCGGTGCAGAAAGCCTTGATCGTGCACATAGGCGAGGGCTCTGGCAGCTTGGCGGCAAAACATGAGGGCGGCCTCCTCTGGCAGGGCACCGCGCGTCTGCACCAGTTTTTCTAAGTCGCCCCCATCACAGTACTCCATGGCGCAAAAGAGCGCGCCCTCGTCCTCGCCACAGTCACGCAGTTCAGCGATGTGGGGGTGGCGCAGTTTGGCGATGGCACGGGCTTCATTGAGAAAGCGCTGGCGCACCTCGGTGTCATAGGTCAACGCTTCATGGATGACCTTGAGCGCCACAGTGGTGTCGAGCAGGGAATGCACCGCCTTGTAGGTCTTACCGGCAGAGCCGCTGCCTAGCAGCACGGGTCTGCCGTCCTCTCCAGTGACGAATTTGTAGAGCCCGAGGCCACTGCCACGCCGGGTGCGGCTGGTGCTGGTCTGCGGGGCAAAGATTTCCTCCAGATCCCGGAACATGTCGGCGATGGTCTGGTAGCGGTCGGCTGGCTTTTCCCGCAGGGCTCTGGTCACCACCTGATCGTAGCGCGGATCGAGGCCCGGGACTTTGATGGAGGGCATCTGAAAGAGTCCCTGCGGCAGGTTCCCCGTGAGCATCTGATAGAGCATGACACCCACGGCATAGATGTCTGCCCGCCGGTCCACACTGGCCCCGAGACTGAGCGCCTCCGGTGCCATGTAGTGCAGCGTGCCGATCAGTGCATTGCTCTCCGTGAGATGCACGTCACTGCCTTGGGTGATTTTTGCCAAACCGAAATCGGCCACTTTCACCCGCCCGTCATAGCCCACGATGATGTTTGCTGGCTTGATGTCGCGGTGGACGATGCCTTTCTCATGCGCGTACTGGAGCGCGGCGCAGACGTCGGTCATGATGCTACGGATGTGCTCACGGCCCAGGGCATGCTGCTGGCGCATCATCCGGGAGACGTCCAGCCCCTCCACGAACTCCATGATGAAAAAAAGCAGGCCGTCCTTGGTCTCCCCGAAGTCGTGCACGCTGACGATGTTTGGATGGCTCAGCCGCGCCATGGCACGCGCTTCGTTCTTAAAACGCTCTCCATAACTGGCATCCAGATCATCCACCTCTGGCGGCAGGATTTTGATGGCGACGAGGCGATCAAGCGTTTTTTGCCTGCCTTTATAGACGGCTCCCATGCCGCCGCAGCCGAGCAGCTCCTCCACCTCATAGCGGTCGAGAACGCGCCCTAGTTCTTCGGGGGAGGGTGGTTTCCACACCTTGGGCTTGCCGCGCCGGTCTTGTGCGATGGTGTTCAACTCCGGCGGCATGGTGGGGCCGACAGGCGCTGGAACGGTGGATCTGGCTGGACCGGGAGGCATGAAGCAGCACTTTAACAAGAAGCCGCACCTGGGTCGATTCCGAAAAAATCAGCACCACGGGCGCGCTATTCTCTGAAGCACGAATCCTTCCGGGTGCATCTGAAAAAAGTTAGGCATGAATGGCCTTGCGGCTTGAGGATCAGGCCCAGAGAACCTCAATCTGACCCCCGTGGCGGGCGCAAAATGCCTGAGATGCCTCAGCCCCCAAAACCATGAAGGCGGTAGAAAGGGCGTCTGAAAGCGCTGCCGAGGGGGCAAGCGCATAGCTGCGCCCCTCCTGGCAGGGCATGGGCTGAAGGGTGCGCGGATCCATGATGTGGGAGCCTTTGACCTGAAATCCACTGCCGCTAAGCGCCCGGTCCGT
>JAIWOJ010000152.1 GCA_020216965.1 Prosthecobacter sp. | reverse complement strand
CACTCGGCGACCGCCACCGCGCCGCTCACACCGGCTTTGTGCAGGCTCTCGCGGAGCGCAGGCACCTGCTCGGCGTCTCGGGTGAGCCCCTGCACCTGATAGGCATCATTCGCCCGCAGCTTCTGCGTCACTGAGGCATCTCCGCAGCCCACATGGACGACGATGCCGCCTTTCACGCCGGACTGGCTGAGGATGTCTTCGGCTTCACCGGCAAGGAGCGGAGAGCAGAGGGCGGAGAAGAGAAGGGCAAGGCGTTTCATGGAGCGGCGATAACGCCGCAGGGCAGGGGAGCTTTCAGCCTGAAATCAGCGAGCCGAAATACGGGCATCTGGCCGCCAGGTGACAAGAAGCCCCAATGCGGCACGTTGTCTGCGCTGCTTTCCGCCCATCCCCCCTCGATGAACGTCTCCCTTCGCCCCGCCACGCTCGAAGTCCTTACCGCCTTTCACCAGCGCCGCAGGAGACTGCTGCACGGGCGTGCGCTACTTGCCGCTGGCGCTGTGGCACTGCTGGCGGTGCTGGGTATCGCGCTGCTGGATCGTGCGCGGCTGATGCCAGAGGCTTTGCGGCCCTGGCTGACGCTGGTGGCCTACATCGGGGCAGCCTTGTTTGCTTGGCGGGTGGCTTGGCGGCTGATTGCGGAGGCACGCGGCCTGCCTGGTGCGGCGCGTCTTTTGGAGGCGGCAGCCCCCCTTTTGCGTGAGCGCCTGATCGCTGCTGTGGAGCTAGCCCAGGGGCATGGGCATGAGTCGGCGGAATTTCGCGCCCAGTTGCAGGAGGAGGTGGCAGAGCAGGTGAAAAGCGTGCGTCTGGAGCATGCGCTGCCTTTTGCGGCGCTTCGTCCGTGGATTCTCCGCGCGGGCGCAGTGGTTCTGATCGTGGGTGCCTTGTGTTTCATCAGCTCGCTGCATCTCCCTGGGTTTTTGGCCCGTGCAGCCCTGCCTTTTGTGAACTTGGCACGCCCTTCCAGCGTGCAGATTGCCATCATTTCGCCAGCGCCTGCGGATCTTCTCGTTCCCATCGCCTCTGAGCAAGAGGTGGTGGTAGAGCTGAGTGGCGAGGTGCCAGAGCGTGTGCAGATCGAAACGCAATCAGCCGATGCCAAACCGCGCCTGCAAGACATGACTCGCCAGGCTGGAGCGCGCTTTCAGGCTCTGGTCAGCATCGGCCAAAATGACCTGCGTTACCGCATCCTAGCTGCCGATGCCATCACGCCCTGGCATCGGCTCACAGCTCGGCCACGCCCGCGTGTGTTGGAGTTTGCCAAGACCCTGGTCCCACCTGCCTACACGGGTCTGCCGGAGACCGTGCTGAAGGAGGATCATGGCGATGTGGAGGCGCTGGAGGGCACCCAGGTGAAGCTCGTACTCAAGGCCAATCAGCCCATCACCCAAGCCTCGGTGCTGCTCAATCCAGATCATGCCGATCACCCGCCGCCAAGCCCCGTGCAGAAGATCAGTGGCGAGTCCATCGCGGCAGAGATTCTCGTGAGTGCAGACTTGGAGTCTTGGCAGCTTGCCATGACGGCACAAGAGACCGGTTTTACCAATGTGGAATCTAGCCCCTGGCGCATCGTCAGCATCCCGGACCTGCCACCCTTGGCACAGATCCTAGAGCCAGCGGCGCAGTTAGAAATGCTGCCTGATGAGACGCTGCGGCTGCAGGGGCATGCGGAGGATGATGTGGGCCTCGCCAGCGTGCGGCTGGCTCACCAGGTCAATGCCGGAAAGTGGCAGGAACGCGAGATTTCAGCAAAGTCAGGCCGTGAGGCGGATGTTCAGACTCTGCTGCCCCTGGCTCCCATGCAGCTCAAGGCTGGAGATACCTTGCTCATCAAACTCATCGCCACGGATCTCAAAGGCCAGTCTGCGGAGTCTGACCCCCTGCGCCTCGTCATCTTAGAGCAGACCGTCAGCCCGCAGCAGCGTGAATGGGCAGCGCAGACACGCCGCCTGGCCCAGCAGGCAGAGGCCCTCAGCGAAGAGACGCGCGAGATGCGCAAAGCCGTCGAGCAGGTGCGCAAGAGTGAAAAACAAGCCAGCAAAAACCGCGAGGCCGAACGCACCGCCCAGGATGCCCTGGTGCGCGCCCAGACAGAGGCGGAAAAAGTCGTCGCCAGAGCGGACGACCTCTGGCAGCAGCTCCAGGAAAGCGCACGGCAGGCCCCCACGCACTTGGATGCCCAGGAGGTCCAGCTTCTCGGCGAACGTCTCGCCCACATGCGTGCAGAAGCCCTCAAACAGCTCCAGCAAAAGCTCGAAAAAGACATCGAGAGCACCGATGGCCTACGCCGCCACGCCAGTGAGGCACAGGCGGATATTGACAGCATCGCCCAGGCCGCGCGTGTCTTTGCAGCGGAGGAAAACGCCCGCATCACCTCCCAGCAGGCCCGCCAACTCGCACGTCAAGAAGCCCTGCTCACAGAGCAAGCCCTGCCTGCCAACCGGGATGCCACCCAGCGTCCAAAGTGGCAGGAGCAACAGCGCGGCACCCTGGCTGCCCTGCCCACCCTCAGTGCCCAGATGGAGGCTCTCAAGCCCCTCGTGGATGGCGGCCAGCAGAACCAGCTCAAAGATTTTCAAAAGCAAATCACCGAGGCGGGGGCCGACTTGAGCGCCAGCCTCGACAAGCCAGACCAGGCCAAAAGCCCGGAGCATCTGTATGGTGCCGCTGACAACCTGCGCCAGCGTCTTTCCCGCGCCGCAGAGGCCGCCCGCGCCATGGCTGAAGTCGCCGCCAACCGCGGCCAGCAATTGCGTGAGCAGCTTGCCCGCCAAGACAATCCCGCCCTCGCCGCCCTCAACGAAGCTCGTGAAGCTCTCCACCAGGCGCAGCAAGAGGCCCAAAAGCCCAGCCAAAAGCCCCGGCTCGACCGCGAGGGCAACACTGCCCAGGAGAAAGCCGCCAAGGAACTCGCCAGCGCCGCCAAGCAGCTCGAAGAACAGGCTGTCCTGCGTGAGCAAAACGCCCTCACCAACACGGAGGCAGCCCTAGACACCAACCGCGCCTCACGCGCGGCCGACCTTTTAGGCCGTCAGGCCGCAGAGCTTGCCAAGGCGAAACCCAGTGCGGCAACGACCGCCCCCCCTGAGCCCCAGGCACCCACCCCGGCAGACCTAGCGGCTAAGTCTGAGCAACTGCGCGAAGCCGTCCGCGCCCTTGAGGCAGATGCCCTGGCCCAGACCGCCCTCATGGCTGCCCAGGAGGCCGCTTTTGACCGTACCCAGCCCGCAGATTCACCCGCCGCCCAGCAGGCCCGTGCTGCCTCCGAGGCGCTGAAACAATTGCCCGACATGCTGCGCCGCCTGAAGACCCCGGATCCCGAGACCGCCCAGGCAAACCAACAGCTCGCCCAAAAGGCCCAGCAAGCGGCCGACATCAGCCGCGCTGCCGCAGAGCAGCTCCAAGCCCTCGAAAAACAAGCCGCTACCCAGCCCCCAGGCCAACCGCTCAACCCCCAGGCCGCCCAGCAGATGGCAGGCCAGGCCATGCAGCAGGCCAGTGAAGTGGCCCAGCAGCTCGCTGCCCAGACCCAGGCCGCACGCGAAGCCCTGGCCCAGCTCACCCCCAAGGTCAGTGACATGATGAAAGCCGTGGCCCAGGATCTGCAAGAAGCCCAGCAGCAGACCCAAGCCGCAGCCGCCCAGGCCGAGGCTGAAAAACCCGTGGCCGAAGTCGCCCAAAAAGCCGCTGAACTCCGTGAGACCGCCGCTGAAAACGCTGAAAAAATGGCCTCCCTCCAGGCAGCCCTGCGTCAGGAGGCCAATGCCGCCGATCTGCAAAACCAGAGCCAGCGCCAACTTTCCCGCACCGCAGATGCCGCCCTGGCCCAGATGCAGCAGAGCCAGCCCCAGATCGCGCAAAATCTCAAACAAGCTGCCCAAGCCCAGCAGAGCCAGCCCCAGGCCCAGGCCCTCAACCAAGCCGCCCAGGCCCAGCAGCAGGCCGCCCAGGCCCTGCAGCAATTGGCCCAAAACATGGCCAAAGCAGAGGCCGGCCAGGAATTGACCGATCAAGAGCTCGCCGCTGCTGCTCAGATGGAACAGGACCTCGGGGTGAAAGAGCCCCTGGATGAAGCCTACGCCCGCGCTCAAGCACTCGCTCAAATGGCCCAGGATGCCACCCAGGATCCCGGCAAGGTCCTGGCTGAGCTGGAAAAAGAACTGCCCAAAAACGCCGCCATGCAGAAAGCCCTGGCTGAGCTCAGCAAGCAGACCGCACAGGCGAGTGAGCAGGCCATCGCCAGCGAAGCCCAGCAGCCTGCCAACATGGGCCTCGCCACCGAGCAGGCCGCGAACGACCTCAACCGCGTGGCCCGTCATCAACAGCGCCTAGGTGCCCAGGAGGCTGCCCAGCAGACAGCACAGGCAGCCCAAAAACTATCCCAGCAGGCCGCAGCGGCCCGCACCACGCCTCCAGCCCCCGGCCAACCTGCGCCGCCGCAGCCTCCGAAACCCATCGGCCCAGAGGCACTCTCCCCCGCGGCTGAGGCTGCCAAGGCAGCAGAAGCCACCGCTGCTGCCACCCCACCCGTCATGACCGCGCATCCTCTAGAGGCCGTGCAGGCCGCCTTCTTGGCCCAGGCGCTGGATCAGCTCGATGCCCAGCTCCACCCCATGCAGGCACAGAACGGTCAACCGCAGCAAAACGGCCAACAGCAGCAGGCAGGTCAGCAAAACCAGCCTGGTCAGCAGAGCGCCCAGCAGAGCCTAGCCCAGGCCCAGCAGAGCCAGCAGCAGCAGATGGCAGACCAGCGTAACCAAGGCCAGACCCCCGGCTCCCAGCAGCCGCAGG
The DNA here is from genome assembly GCA_020216965.1 of Prosthecobacter sp. Lineage (GTDB taxonomy): Bacteria > Verrucomicrobiota > Verrucomicrobiia > Verrucomicrobiales > Verrucomicrobiaceae > Prosthecobacter. The sequence goes on along the minus strand of JAIWOJ010000152.1, from coordinate 1,332 downwards.
CAGGCCAGCAGACAGCCCAGAATCAAAACCAGCAAGGCCAGCCGCAGCAGTCGCAGTCCACCGCCCAGACGAATGAAGGCGGCGACCTCCAAGCTATGCTCAAAGACGGTGCCCTGGGCACCGAGATGGTGCTCGTCAAAGGGGACTGGGGGCACCTGCCTAGCAAAATGGCCGAAGACCTCACCGAGGCCACCCGCAGTGAAGCCGCCCCCGAATACCGCGCCGCCATCGAGAGCTACTACAAAGCCATCGCCACCAAAGCCCGGAAGTAAGCGGCCCTGTCAGGTCAGATCACCACCCGAATGCCGAATTTATCCATCATCGGGACATTCCTTCCCGCCTGACATCGTGATCCGGGTTCAGACATTCCTTTGGAGAATCGGTTTAGCCTCAATTCGGGAATGGCGTGCTTCAAAGAAGGGGAGATCGCAAAACCTACATTCAGAGATAGGAACCGCAGATGACGCAGAAAACGCAGAGAATGAGCGTGTGAGGAAGGTCAGCCCATGCACCTGATCTGGGTCTCTATGATTTCATCCATCCCTTTGAGAATGAGGTAAATGAACAGCAACCTGGATTCTCATTTTCCTTTTTAGGTTAATGGCTTAAAAATTAACGGTAGTCGGCCATATCCAAGTGCCATTCATGCCAGGCACCTAGATTAGCAGGTGCTGGAAATGACGTGGTAGTAAGCACCTGGGGATTGGATTCGGATGCCTCGCGTCTCGTTGACGCCGGATGACATGATTGTCCCGCGCCGTTCGTGCGCTGGCACGCGGCGTGGTGATTCATACTCCAACCAGGTGTGGCGATGCTGTGATCACTCTTCTCTGCGGGGCGGGCACTTCGCAGCCCCCTGCCATTGCGACGAAATCAGATCCCAAGCCCTCCATCCTGACCCGTGGTGCGCTGCGTGAGCATCAAGCTCAGCAACCAACCAGTGTGCGATTGGAGCGGCTGGGGAGCCGAACGAAGTGAGACAGACAGCGAGGAACGAGCTGCCCGCAGGGCGTAGCGCAGCGGAGTCAAAGTCTGTTTCGTCTTCGCTTTGGCGGCGTTCGCCTTCGGCTGCGGTGCTGGCGGCATCTTCTGGTAGTCACGCCCCTGCGTCAAGAGCTGCCAGGTGATGCGGGCCATCCGCCGCGCCACGCACAGGATCGCGGTGTTGGCCTTTTTGCCCAGCGCTCGCTTCTTTTTGTAGAGATCACCGAAGTAGGAGTCGCAGCCCATCGCCACCCAGGCGGCCTCCACGAAGGCCCAGCGCAGCCACTTGTTGCAGTGCTTCATCAGCTTGCCGTTGTAAGTCTTGCCGCCGCTGCTGCTGGTGCTCGG
>JAIWOJ010000151.1 GCA_020216965.1 Prosthecobacter sp. | reverse complement strand
TACTGCCGTGTCGTCGTCAGCCCCAAGGTCGCCAAATTCAAAAAAATGCTGGCGGAGAAGGCCCGACTGAAGGCAGAGGCAAAGTAACGCAAGCTAGGAGACCAAGACAGATCCATCGCATCACGGCAAAGCAGCGTTTTGTAGGTGCATTCGTAGGCGCTTTTGCCAAAACGCGGAGTTGGGTGCCCAGCGGTTGCTCCCCCACCCCAAGCGATCTGCTTGATGAACTCCGTGGCGGTCAGACGATTGCGGGGTTCTGGTGCCTTGCCTGCGTCTCGCTTGAGGAGTCACTCAACGCAGCCTTGACGAAAGGCGTTAAACCAGCGGCGGATGGCGTTCCATCATATTGCTGCATTTTATGATAAGCGGTATGAGTTCGATTGTCTCACCTACAGGGAACTTTGGAATCCGGGTTTATGGATTGACCAAGGTGCTACCCAGGGCTGCGCGGTGGAGTATTTCTTTTTCGATGCCTCGGGTGAGGTGGAATTTGGGTAGCTCTTGCTGGAGGGTGGGGAGGCGGCCCCAGGACTGGTAGAGTTCATGTAGCAGGGCGGCGGTTTCTTGGGGGATCTGCCAGATTTCACGCAGTAGGAATGCCTCGGCGGCCTCGTGCTGCTTTTCGGCGATGAGGAAGCGGGCCCAGGCCGCTGTGACCTCTGGCTGGCTGGTGCTCGTGGCTTCTAGGCGATGCAGGGCGGCTTGGTAGAGTTCACGCGCTAGCTGTTTTTCTCCGCATTGCTCTAGGGCCTGGGCCCAGGCGACGGTGCTGGCTCTGCCACCGCCAGGGACGGGCATGCGGATGATCTCTGCAAAGATTTCCCGGACGCGGGCGCGGTCCTGGAGGGCGTGTGCCACGCGCAGCATGAGGGGCTGAATGCGGCTTTCTAGGCGTAGGGAGGGGAGTTCCTGGAGCACTTGGCAGGCGCGCTGGGCGTGTGTTGGCCGGTTTTGCGCGAGCAGGGTCTCTGCCGCGAGCTCGATACAGAGGCGGTCACTATCGGCTAGGTTTTGCCAGGCTGTGGCGAGATCATCAACTAGGGTGGTGGGCTCATCTTCCCCGGCAAAGGCGCTGAGGGCGAGGGCGGCGAGGGGGCGATCTGTGCCTGCACGGGCCTCGGCACGGAGGATGGGCAGCCAGGCGGCGCGGTGGGGGCCTTTTGCCTCTGCCTTCATCCAGGTGGTGAGCTGCTCTAGGGCTTCGCGCCCCCGGTGGCGCACGCGAAAGAGGGCGGCTACCTGAGCGCGCCCGCGGGTGGGAGTCCAAGCTTCTTCGGCAGCGAGCAGGCGTAGCAGCTCTAGGCGCAGGCGGAAGCGGTCTGCTGGCTCTTGCATGGTGCGCTCTGCCTGGGTGAGAAAATCTAGCCCCTCAGCACTGCGGGCGTGCTGGCGGCAGAGGCTGCTGATGTGGGTCATGGCTTCGATGGCACGCAGGTTCACGGCGGCGGTCATCATCTGGCGAAATTCATCCCACAAGCCTGCCTGGGCGGCTAGTTCTGCGCGCAGTTTCAAGGCTTCCCTGCCCTGGGCACCGGTTTTTTCGATGAGGGGGACGAGGCGCAGGACGGCGAGAGCGGCTGGGATTTGCCCACGCCGCACACGCAGGCGGGCGAGGTGCAAGCAGCTTTCTGCATCTGGCACGATGCCGCGGGATTCGTTGGCCTCAAAGGCGTCATGCAGGCGTGTCCATGCCTCGAGCGCCTGCTCATCACGGCCAGTTTTTTCATAGAGTAGGGCTAGCTCTCGCAGGTAGGGCACCTCATGGGGGATGCGGCCCTGGAGGACGCGGGTGGGGGCTGGGAGGTAGCCACGGCGGCGTAGCTCTGCCTCATCGTATTCAAGGGAGAGGAACCAGGCGTGCTTTTCCCGCAGCACCTCATCCCCTGGCTGGGGGGGCTTGTAGGGTGGCTCTGCCTCTAGGAGTTGGAGGGTAAATTTCAGCCCGGTCTGCGTGTCCAGCGCTGCTTCAGCCACGCGGATGAGCCATTGGGCGTATTCTGGATTGGCCGGGGCACGGCCAGGCAGCATGGCATAGACCTCGATAGCCTCACGCGACATGCCGACGGCCTCTAGGCGCCCGCCTAGCTCTGCGAGGGTATCGACGGAGACCTCCTGGCGCATGTCCACACTGGCGAGGTGCTCGCGCAGCAGGCGGATGCGGGTGGGGTAATCAGCCGCACGCATCTTGCGGATGAGATGGCTCAGGCGCCATTCGCCAAATTCCAGCCCTGAGCGTGAACTGAGGCCCACCCCGCCCCAACGTGCCTCAAGGCGGTCATTCACTTGCCGCACGACTTGGCCTAACCCCTCTGTGGTAAAGCGTGCCTGGATCTCCCGCGTCTCTTCCCAGAGGCTGCGCAGATGCATCGGCTCATCCCAGCGGGGTGAGCCCTGGGGGGTGAGCAGGCCGCGCGGCTCACCGATCTGGCGTGCAGCCAAGAAATCGCCGGTGAGTAGGCTTTCCATCTCAGCGGCGGCCTTCTCTGGGGCACCCGCTAGGCCGGCTACGGCGGCCTTGCGCAAGCTGGTCATGGCAGAGGGGGGCGTGGCCTGGAGGTGCCGCCAAGCAGCGCGCAGGTTTTTTTCTCGCTCCTCCGCATGGATGGCGAGACGGTTGGCGGCGCTGAGGCTGAAAAGGTAAGGGTCATAGGTGCCGCGATAGGCTTCTGGCTGCACGGTGCCACGCACCACACGGCCTAGGTGCTCCCGCGCTAGATCCCAGCGCTCTGCGGCCTCAGCGATACGGGCTAGGGAGAAGATAAAGGCGCTGCCAAGCGCGGGGTGGTGGGTGCTGAGGCTTTCCCCGAGCTCAAGCGCCTCTGGATAGCGCTGCTGATCCTGGAGACGGCGCAGAATGTCCAGCACGGAGGCGCTGCGCACGGTGCCTAGCAGGGCGAGGTCACCTTTGGCAAAGCGAAAGCCGCTCATGTCAGCCAGCGTGGCGGAGACGGCGAGCAGCAGGCGCTGCCGCAAGTCCAGCAACTCTCCATCCAGACCGGTCTGGGTGCTCCAGGCCATGGCCTCTGCCATGCCGCCAGAGCGGACCATGAGCCAGGCGTGGACAAAGGCGGCCTCAAGCCCTGCGGCCTCCTTTCTCGGGCGGCTCATGAGTGCCGCTAGCTCCTCGCGAAAGGCCGGGCCGGACTTGGCAAAGTAGAGTGCCCATAGGCGCTCCAGGGGGGATTTCATCGCCGCGACCTGTGCCTGCCAAGCCCCCACCGTGCCTGCGCGCTGGTGCAGGCGTGCTAGCTCCTCCACGGCACGCAGGCGAATGTGCGGCACCTCATCTGGCAGCTCGGAAAATTCTGGCCTCGGCAGGCTCAGGTAAGTGCGCAGGGCGGCCAGCTCCGCGCTTTTCAGCGCAGGGACGGTATCCAAGTCCGCCAAGATCTCCGTAGCTGGGCCTGGCACCCCTGGCTTGCGCTGCTCTGCCAGCGGCAGTGGCAGGCGCTCTGGGCTGGTGCCTGGGCTGGGCAGCGCCGCCTGTGCCTGGGTGCGGCGCAGGATTTCAGTGAGGTGCCTGCGCGCGCCATCCTCATCCGCGAGGCGCAGGTATTTGAGGGCCAACCTCAGGCCAGAGCGCGCATCCCAGGGGCGCACACGGGAGATCTGCTCATACACCCGCAGCTCTGCCTCATCCTGGCCGGTGGCGCGGTAGTGCTCTGCTAGGTCTTCCAGCGCGGTGGCATCTTGGGAGAAGCGGCTCTCCAAGCGCCTGCGCACGCGGTCCGCTTCGGCGATCTGGAAGGTCTGCTCCAGCATCTCCACCAGCCTGCGTGATTCTGCGGCCACCTGGGCGGGTGCTGCACGGGCAGCGGCCTGTCTTTGGAAATAGATGGCCGCTTTGAGATCACCCGCCTTCACGGCAGCCTCACGCAATTGTTCCAGGGAAAACGGCGTATCCGGCGCGGTGTAGTAGGCCTGCTTCATCGCGGCAAAAGCGGCAGCAGCATCTCCGGTGCGCTCATGCACACTGGCTAGCGCCTCGTGGTAAAAGCCGTCAAAGGGATGCTTTTTCACCAGGGCTGTCAGCGCCTCACGCACCTGTTTGAGCCGGTCCTGCAAGACTTCAGCAGGCAGCTCTGCACCGCTCTCGCCGGCCCACAGGAGGCGGTCGAGGAAGCTTTTGAACACCTCTCTTCGGCGTTTCACATCCGTCTCCATTTCCACCAGGCGCATTTGCGTGGCGACGTGCTCTGGCAGCCTGCCACGCTGCAGCAGCATCTCTGAGTATCGCTGCAGCAGCACCACTGCTGCACCGCCTGTGGCGCGGTCCACGGCCTGCTGCCAGAGTTTCAGCGCCTCCTCTGGGCGGCGTTGCAGGATGTAGCACTGGGTCAGGGCGTTGAGCAATTGCTCTGAATCCGGCTGTTCCCGGTAGGCACGCTCCAGGAGCTGCGTGGCCGCGCGGCCTGGCGGCGGGGGCTCTGTGGCCATGCGCCAACCCGTGCGCTCGTGGGAAAGCCCCACATTGATGGCTGCGGAGGCCGCCTGCTCATCCTCTAGCAACAGCTCAGCCAGGCGCAGGATGTAGCGGATTTTGTTCGCCGGATCTCTAGCGATGAGGCGACGCAGCACCCGCATTGCGAGCGCGGTGTTTTTGTCCTCTTGCGTCAGCTCCAGCAGCAGCTTTTCCGCCTCCAGATTCAGATTTTGTCCGGGAGAGACCTCCATGAGGCTGCGAAAGATCGCGTAGGCATCCTCATGCTGCCCTGAGCGCACGGCCCACCAAGCGGCTCGGAAAAGCTCCAGCCCAGAGGCTGCCCCCTGCCGCACCCTCTGGGCTTGGGCCAGGATCTCCCCGGTCATGATGGGCCCAGCGGGGGGCTCCTCAATGCTGCCAAAACCCTTGCCGGTGAAGATCTCAGGCAGTTGGAAATCTCCCCCCGTGCCGCGAGGCTTGGCTTGCTCCTTCTTCTTTTCCCCCAGCAGGAGGGAGTAGAGGCGCTCATCCACATCCACGCCCTCCTCCTCGTTCTTGGAGGCTTTCCAGGCGCGTTCTAGCCACAGCAGCGCTTCTTCAGGCTCGGCGTGCTCCGCCAGCAGGTCCGCCAGGCGGAGGTACTCCTCCCGCCCTGCGGCTGGTTTTGCCACGGCCTCCCGCGCGAGCATGATCGCCGTGTCTAGGTCACTGCCCGCTGCCATGAAGGAAGCTGCCTCATTGAGACGGCGCTGACGCTCCTGCTCATCTGGGGCAGCAGCCATAAAGCGCCGCAGCAGGGCATCCGCAGCGGTCATGTCCTTGCGCGCCCGGTAAAAGGCCGCCAGCTCAAATACCGCCTCTGCCCGCGTGGGATCGCGCTCCGCACGCGCCTTGAGGATGGTTTCGATGATTTCATCAAGCGCACGCTGCTGGGCAAAGATCAGCACCTGCTTTTCTACCTCCACACTCCCCGCCTCCAGCAGCTTGCTCAGACGCGCCACGGCCTCTGCCTGCTTGCCCGCGCGCAGGTCGGCCTCACAGCGTAGGAAAATGATGGCAGGCAAGTCGCTGGCATCGCCTTTCAGCCGCTCATCCAAAAGCCGCGCCGCCTCCTCCGTGCCTGCGTGATCCAGCAGCAGGCGCACCAGCTCCCAGCGGTAATCATCCACCTGCGGCGCGGCCTTCACCAGTCGGCGCATGGCCTCAAGCTGGGCATCTGCATCTGCGGTCATTTCATAAAAACGCGCCAGGTCACGCAGCGTCTGTTCCTCCGCCCCTTGGCTCAACTGCTGACGCAGATCCTCCAGGGTGCCAAAGCGCTCATGCAGACGCACTCTGCGGCGGAAAAAATCCGCGTAGCGCCCATCCCGAAAATCCAAGAGCGCCAAGCCTTTTTTCAGCGCAGCATCGGCTTGATCGAGCTGCCCCGCGTGCTCGTAGATGCGTGCGAGGTCAAACAAAGCATCCAACCTCCGCTGGGGATCGCTTTGATCCGCCAGCGCCATGTAAAAGGTAGCTGCGCGCTCCGGGAAGCCCGCACGCAGGATCAGCTCTGCCACTTGGCGCGTCAGGGAAAAATCAGAGGGCCGCAGACGCGCTGCGCGCTCCCAGGCCGTCGCGGCCTCCTCAGGTTTCTCGGAGGCGAGCGCCAGCGTGCCGAGACGCAGCAGCACGTCCACCTTGCGCGCATCAGTCTCTGCCAGCGATTCATCCAGTTGGCGGATCCATTGATACGCCTTCGCGGCA
>JAIWOJ010000150.1 GCA_020216965.1 Prosthecobacter sp. | reverse complement strand
CAAAGACTACGCACGGAGCGCCCCAGGCCATGAATGCGGATGACGGCATCACGGGCGGGATCGGCGATGGGTTCGGACATGGCATCCAATACGTCTGGCTGGGAGGGATGCGCTGGCTGTGGTTTTTGTTCTCCTGGAAGGGGGGGAATGGGGCTGGGCTCAGGCGAGGCGGACGCTGCGTTTTTTGTCGAGCTTCAGCACGGCACCGCTTTCCCAGGCGGGTTCGGCCTTGGGGTCGCTGAGTTTTTCACCGTTGAGCTGGATGCTGCCGCCCTGGATGAGGCGGCGGGCGTCGCCGCCGGAGATGGTGTGCTCCAAGACGGTCTGGTAGGCGTGCTGGACGACGCCGAGGACATCGCGGCGCTCGCCCAGGGTGTAGGTAGGTAGCTCGGCGCTGGCGAGGTCGCGCTTGCTGAAGCGGGTGTCCCAGTCTTCGCGGCATTCGCGGGCGGCGTCCTGGCTGTGGTAGGTGGCCACGCACTTGGCGGCGAGCTGCTTTTTGGCCTCCATGGGGTGCATGGTGGTATCCATGACCTCACCGAGGACGAGGAGGTAGTATTTTGCCATGAGTTCATCGGGGATGCTCATGAGCTTGCCGAACATGTCCTTGGGCGCATCGGTGAGGCCGACGTAGTTGCCGAGGCTCTTGGACATTTTTTTCACGCCGTCCAGGCCCTCCAGCAGGGGGAGGGTCATGCACACCTGGGGCTCCATGCCTTCCTCTTTCTGAAGGTCACGGCCGACGAGGATGTTGAAGAGCTGGTCGCTGCCGCCGATCTCGACATCGGAGCGGACGACGACGCTGTCCCAGCCCTGCATGATGGGATACTGGATCTCGTGCAGGCGGACCTCGGTGCCGTTGTTGACGCGGTTTTTGAAGTCCTCCCGCTGAAGCATCTGCTGGAGGGTGACGCGGGCGTTGAGCTTGATGACCTCCATGAAGGGCATCTCTTTGAACCAGGATCCGTTGAAGACGACCTCGGTCTTGTCGCGGTCGAGCACGAGGAAGGCCTGCTCGGTGTAGGTCTTGGCATTGGCGAGCACTTCCTCGTAGGTCAAAGGCCGACGGGTGGTGCTGCGGCCGGAGGGGTCGCCGATCATGGCGGTGAAGTCGCCGATGATGAGCACGATCTGGTGCCCTAGCTCCTGGAACTGCCTCAGCTTGCGCAGGCCGACGGCGTGGCCGAGGTGGATGTCGGGGGAGGTGGGATCGACGCCTAGCTTGATGCGCAGGGGCTTCCCGCGTGCGAGCTTCTCCGCCAGCTCTTTTTCGCTGTGGAGGGTGACGACGCCGCGCTTGAGGATTTCGAGTTGTTCAGGGACGGGAAGCATGGTGGGGAGGACGGGGGCGGCGATGAAAGCCGAGAGTGTGTGGAAAGACAACCCTGCAAGGCGGGATTGTATCGGCGGGGGGGTGTGAGGGCAGCGCAGGCATTTTGCCGGGGCTGCAGTGCAGGCAGGGGTGCCTGCATCCCACATTACTGCCGGTAGATGACCACGACGCTGCTCGTGGGGGCGCTGGGGGTGCTGTCGTGGCCAAAGCCGACGGTTTGCAGGTTGGCGGCCTCGACGCCGTGCTCGATGAGATGCTGGCGGACGGCCTGGGCGCGGCGCTCGGAGAGCGAGCGGGCATAGTCCTCTGGCAGGCCGGTCTGGCAGTAGCCGGCGATGAGGTAACGGGGCTTTTTTTCCTGCCAGGAGGCGGCAAGGGCCTCCAGGGTGCGGCGATGGGCACCACTGAGGCGGAAGGTGGTGCCGCTGAACTCGAGGGCAGGGCAGGCCGGGCGCAGGTTGCCCTCTTGGAGGGGGCTGCGGAAGCCCTCGCGCGTGCCCAGGGCATAGACGACGGTAGGCTCTGGCTGGGGGGAAAGTGCGTGGGGCAGTGGCAGCCAGGAGCAGCCGACCATGACAGCAGGCAGGGTGGAGAGCAGGAGCAGCCGAGCGGGGTGCATGTTTGGGGGAGTGGGGTGCCTCATTTCATCCAGCGTGGCTCGCTGATGCGGCCATGTTTTTCCAAGATGGCACGGCGCTGCCCGGTGGAGAGGTGGTGGATGTAGAGAATGCCATGCTGGACGTAGCAGAGCTGACGGCCATCGGGGCTCCAGGAGGGGTGGGCCGCGCCGCCGGCTTGGATGACGCGCGCGGGGCCGGAGGGCCAGCCTTTGACGATGACGGCCTGGCCGCTGCGTAGCTGCGCGGTGTAGGCCACCTGCTGGCCGTCGGGGGAGAACTCTGGGTCCGTGCAAAAGGCATGGCCGGTGCGCCAGCGCACGAGGCTGGCCTGGGCCTGGCTGCTCTCTGGCACCTCGGTGATGTAGAGGCGGGGGCCATCCCCCCGGTCGTCGGAGAAGATGATCTGCTTGCCATCTGGGTGCCAGGAGGGAGAGGAAGGCACCCCCGTGGTATCGCTAACGCAGGCGGCGGAGTTGGAGGAGAGATCGGTCACGAAGACTTCGGGGTTGCCTAAAAAGCTCATCACGAGGGCGAGGCGCTGCCCATCTGGGGAAAAGGCGGCCCCAAAGCTGCTGCCAGGGGTATCGGTGACGGTGCGCTCCCAGCCCTGGCCGAGATCCAGCCACTGGACGATGGGAAAGCCCGACTTGTAGCTGGTGTAGGCCACGGCGGTGGCATCCGGGTTCAGCGAGGGGGAGACGGCCCCATGCGCGTGGTGGGTGACCTGCAGCACCTCGCGCCCTTCAGGATCACAGAGGTACACCTGGGGCGTGCCGGTGCGGTCGCTCACAAAGACGATGCGGCTGGTGGCCAGCCCAGGTTTGCCCGTAATGGTGAGGATGACATCATCGGCAAAGGCACCTGCATTTTCATCCAAGCCTGGGGCGGCGTAGGTGCGGTCCAGCAGCTTTTTCCCAGAGGCGGCAGTGACCCTGCCGGTGATGCGCCCGCCCGTGGAGGAGCCGGTGATGAGGAAGTCTGGCCTGTCTGTCGTGAGCTGCAGCCCCGAGGCACGCTCCAGGGCGGCGAGGACGGCGCGCCGGGCGCTGCCACCGGTGCCGCCGGTAAATTCCCCCAGGCTCACACGCCGCAGGGTAGGCTGAGCTGGGGCTTCGCTTTTCTGGGAAAAACGCAGCCAGGAGGGCAGGGTGAGCGCACAGACCGCCTGGCTGGAGGCCAGGAGCAGGAGGACGATAAAGCGCGCCGTGTGCATCAGTCGATCTGAAGGTGGATGCGGAGGGGATAACGCGGGCCGGGGAAGTTTGCAGGCAGACTTTCTGGGATGCGTGTGACTTTGCTCAAGAGGGCAGAGACCGAGGCATCCAACTCCGCAGAACCCGAGGGGGTGTGAAGGGTGGCGTCCTGGATGCTGCCATCTTTCAGGAGGGCCAAGCGCACGATGACGGAGCGCTTGCCCACAGGCACGAGGGAGGGGGAGGGCGGCTCCCAGGCGCGGAGTAGCGCGCTTTGCAGGGCTTGTTCAGCCCGGCTCATGTCCGCCCCACCCGTGAGTTCCACACGGGCGCTGTTGCTTTGATTGCTTTGCGCGATCTCAAGCAAGCTGGGCGGGCGCAATGAGCCAGCCCCTGAGCCTGTGGGGCTTTTTTTCTCCGGCAGATCGAGGGAGACCGTGATGAACTTGCCCGCCTCCCGCAAGGAGGTCGGTGAACTCGGGGTGGCTGGCGGATTGGGCATCGTTTTTTGCGGGGCATCTGCCTGCGCAGACGCCGCCGCCAGGGCGCGCTGGGCGGCTGCCTCACTGTAGCCGCCGCCAAGCTGGGAACTGATGCCACCGACGAGGGGGCGGAAAAGGCTACCCTCCAGGCCAGAGGCCGCGTGCAGGCTATCGGCCTGCAGAGTGGCCAGGGAGGGATCTGCTGCCTCCGGGGCTGGCTTGGCAGGGGCAGCGAGGTCACGCGCCACAGAGGCCAGGGTAGGGGGACGCCCTGCCAAGGGGGCGCTAGGGGCAGGGCTGGTTTTTTCAGCACTGGCAGCCTGCTCTGACATCGGCACAGCGGCTGGCGGCGCAGGGGCTGGAGAGGCGCTGGCTGGAGAGGCGCTGGCTGGAGGTGGCGTCGGCGGGGCTGTGGGAGCCGATGCCACGCTGGGTGCTGGTGGCGAGGTAGGCTCAGGACTGGGGGCGGGCGCAGGCGCATCAGGGGCGGACAGGCTGGCAGGATCTCGCCAGACTAGGCCGTCACTGTTTTCGGCAGCATCCTTCGTGGCCAGCAGCGGGATGAGCGTCCAGGCCACCATGCCGATGACCAGGATGGCCAGACCAATACCCACCACGGCTGGGGCGAGCGGCTCCAGCGGCGGGCGGGTCGGTTTGGCAGCAGGCATCGGAGGGGGGGGAGGAGAGGGGAGTCAGGGGCTGGCAGGACGGCTCGTGACGGCCGTGTGGCGCACACCAGCCTGGCGCAGGGCATCCATGAGCAGGAGCAGGTTTGCGGCCGACATGCCCTGCGGGATGACGACCACCACGCCCAGGCCGCTTTTTTCACGAGTCATGCGTGTGAGTTCAGGGATGAGCGCCTGCTGCTCCACGGGCTTGCCATCCAGGGTCAGGCGCAGATCAGCAGAGGCGACTAACTCGATACGTGGGCCAGGTGGCCCCGCCCCGGTAGAGGTGTCTGGCAGCCACGCGGTCGGGATGACAAGGAAGGCCAGCAGCACCATCAGCATCAGATCCACCCAGGGAGCAAAGTGGATCTCTGCCATCAGGCGGGGCATGTGGCGGTGAGTGAGGGGCTTCATGAGCGCGGGGCAGAGGCGGCAGCAAAACGGCTGCCTGAACTGGTGGTGATGCCGCTAGAGACCCCTGGCACGGGCATGGCCGGTGCGCCTAGGGTGCCCAGGCTGGGCAGACTTTCCTCCACCTTCCGGTGGTCCACAAAGTGCCGATCCAAAATGCCGCTCAGCTCCGCGGCAAAGTCATCCATGCGCACCAGCATACCGCGGATGCGTGCCACCACGGCATTGTAGCCAGCCAGACTCGGGATCACCACCAAGATGGCAGCGATGCTGGACAGCAGCGCCGCGCAGACTCCGCTGGCAGCCAGCGCTGCATCTCCCCCCGCGAGCCTGCCGGAGAAGACCTGGAGCAGGCCCATGAGCGTGCCCAGGATGCCTAGCAGCGGGGCGATGGAGATGATCGTGGCCACACGCCCCAGGCGGTCTTCCAGCTTCAGCGCTGTGCTGCGCACGGCACGTTCCATGGCGTTTTGCACCGTGCTCATCTGGCTGGGAGAGATGCGCCCCGCACCCTGCAGCCGGGTAGAGAAACTACGCCCCGGCTCTTCCTCACCCACAAGGTGAAAGGCCAGATCTTTGGAGGCCGCATGGTAGAGATAGTGCAGCGGGGAGAGGTCTGTCTGCTCCTTCGTCAGATACAGGGCCAGTGGGTGCGCGCTCTCGTGAAACTTGCGCAGAAAGCGCCGATTCGCCTTTTCCACCCGGCCCAGCAGCAGCCATCTGGCGAGCAGGGCTGACCAACTGATCGTGGAGAGTAGGGCCAGCACCGCCAGGATGCCCCAAGTCACAGGCGTGATGTGCTCTTGGCCGAATTTCAGGCCATCAAAGAAGGAAGGAATCGCGGCAGGCATCGGCAGAGAGATTGATAAACAGTTAATCAACCTTGATGGTCTGGCGTCAACCTGGGATTCCACCTAGACCGAATGAGAAGGAATGAGACGGAATGAAGGACGCTTGAGGGGCAAAATCAAAGCGGTTTCTTATCGCCATACCCGCTGAATTCAGTGCCTTTGGCAGCGCGGGGTTGTCATTTCATGCATGGAGGATGATGACACGCAATCCTGCCAGATCTGCCACGAATCGTCTTTGCCAGGCATCATTTATCTTGGATACCGAAGTTCCATGTGACGCAGACACACATCTCTGCCAGAGCGGCGGAATCCTGGCAAAATGCGGTGCCTTTCCACCTAGACTGAATCTCAAACCGCAAACGTGTCTGACAACCGATCGCGCGGTGGCAGCAATAGCCTGCGAACGATCCAGACCATGGCCCTAACCAGGGATGCTTGGCGTGCATCAGACCGCATTTCCACCGCAGAACTGACAGGCAAGGACGGCCCATGTCCATGTGACAAAGGTGTCAGAAAGCGCGTGACGGCTTTTTTGAAAAAAGCTGCTTGCCAAAAAAAGCCATGAGCTCAGAAGCCCGGAAAATCGGCGGATGCAGGCTCACCCGCCGGTGGCTAAAGGCATCGGAGAATTTGACGAAAAGGTT
>JAIWOJ010000149.1 GCA_020216965.1 Prosthecobacter sp. | reverse complement strand
CCCGCAAAAGGGCGTGCAGGACTTTGCCTGGCATGAGGCGCGCCTAGAGCGCCTGGCGGCAACAGTGCGGCGTGACCTGGGGGTGGTGGCGGAGGACAGGCCGGGCGCTGGGGCGGCGGGCGGTCTAGGCTATGGGCTGATGGTTTTTTGTGGGGCGCAGTTGGTGTGTGGGTTTGACCTCATCGCCTCTGCCATCCGCCTGCAGGAGCGCATGGCAGCGGCGGATCTCGTCATCACGGGGGAGGGCCGCCTGGATGCCCAGACGCTGCATGGCAAAGGCCCCGTCGGCGTCGCCCAGATGGCGCGTGCGCTGGGGAAAAAGGTGGCCGCCTTTGCCGGGAGCGTGGAGGACACCCCTGCCCTGCGCGCCCAGTTTGACCTCGCCCGCGCCATCAAGCCAGAGACGCTGCCGCTGCCTGAGGCCATCGCCCGCGCGGAGGAGCTGCTGGAGCGTGCTGTCACGGAGGCGCTGCCAGATCTGCGCCGCCTTTTGCCCGAATGAGCTTTTGCCACGCCGCAGGAGCCTGCTTGACGCCTGGAAAAAGCAGTCTCCGGCATGACTGGCTGAGCGGCGGCCTGGAAAATGTGGCCCGCAGCAACTCGAAGGTTGCCCGCAGGGCGGCTGCACGGATAGACTCCTGCGCATCCTTCCTATGAAAAAGATCCCCGTTACCCATTCCCGCCGTCAGTTTCTCACCCAGGGGGCTGCCGCGCTTGGCTTTCCGCTCCTCGTGCCACGCTCTGTGTTTGGCCTGCCTGGCCGCCCTGCCCCCTCCCAGCGCATCACCGTGGGCTGCATCGGCTGGGGCACCATCGCTGGCGATTGGACGCCCTCTTTTCTCAACAATGAAAAGTGCCAGGTGGTCGCCGTCGCAGACCCGATGAAGGAATACGGCCACTACGGCTATGATGGCAAAGAGACCGGTGGCCGTGAGGCAGGGCGGAAGATCATCGATGAGCACTACAGCAAGGCCGCCAACAAGCCGGTGAAAGCCTGCACCGCCTACGCGGACTTTCGTGAGATGATGGAAAAAGAGGATCTGGATGCCGTGCAAGTCTCCACGCCAGACCACTGGCACGCCTACATGGCCGTGTATGCCGCACGCAAGGGGAAGCACATCTACGGCCAAAAGCCCCTGGCGCTGACGGTGGCAGAGGGCCGCTTGATCGCCGATGAGGTCGCCAAGGCCGGTGTCACTTGGCAGACCGGCAGCCAGCAGCGCAGTGACATTTATTTCCGCATGGCCTGTGAGCTGGTGCGCAATGACCGCATCGGCAAACTCAAGCGTGTGCGCGTGGGGCTGCCCGGCGGGCATAGCAACTGGAACGGCATGGCAGACCAGACGGAGGTCGCCCCTGTGCCGCCTGATTTTGACTACGAGATGTGGCTCGGCCCAGCGGAGCACATGGATTACCGCCCGGCGCTCCTGCCACTGAACTGGCGGCATAACTTCGCCTTTTCCGGCGGAATGATTACCGACTTTGGTGCCCATCACATCGACATCGCCCAATGGGGCATGGGCACAGAGCACACCGGCCCGATCGAGCTGCGGGAGGTCACAGGCACGCTGGATCTGAAGGCGCTCTACAATACCGCCACCGCGTTCCGTTTTGACTGCCTCTATGAAAACGGAGTGGTCATGCAAGTCGCCAGCCCAGATCACAAGCTGATGCCTGAGGTGGAGGCCTCCATGCAGGGGCTCTTTGGCAAAAAGCCCTTCGACCACGTCGGCGTGCTCTTTGAGGGTGACGCTGGCAAATGGATCTATGTGAACCGTGGCAAAATCAGCGCCAGTGATCCTGCCATCCTGCGCGAAAAAATCACCGAGGGCGAGGTGCGGCTGTATGAGAGCAAGGACCACACGGATAACTTCCTGAGCTGCATCTACGATGGTAAACCCACAGCCACCCCAGCCGAGATCAGCCACCGCAGCATCACCATTGCGCATCTGGCAAACATCGCCCTACGCACAGGCAGCAGCGGCCTGAAGTGGAACCCACAAACAGAAAAAATCGAAGGCAACGAAACCGCCGCAGCCCTGCTCACAAAAGAGTGGCGCAAACCCTGGACCCTGTGATGCAACGCGCGCTCCATCCCCCCCTGGGCGCCCTATTCCTGCTGCTCTCCTCCCTGCTCAGCGGGCAGACCATCCAGCTCAGCCCCGCTGACCTCCTGCGTGCTCCGCTAGGAAGCGGCAGCCCCTCCCTCCTGCCAGCGCAGACAGCCCAGGCAGGTGGGGAGAAACCTGCCGCCACGCCGGAGAAAGACGCTGGCGCTGTGGCTCAGGGGTATCTTTACATCGAGCCGTATCAGACGCGCTTTGAGTACCTGATGGACGCCCCCCGTCTGCTGCGCTGGCTGAACCCTGGGGAAGAGCCGCCAGAGCACCTGCCCCCCCAAGCCCAAAAAGACGCCACACGCGCCCTGCAAAAGCAGGTGGAAGGCTGGTGCAAGCTTGGCCTAGGCACCACCCGCGTGCCAGGTGGCCTGACCAGCCTGACCGTGGTGCTGGGCCGTCCCGGTGACACACGCCCGCCCCCAGAAGGCGAAAGCGTGCCCACCCGTGAGGCCATGTTTGGCTGCATGTGGGAGTTTGCCACCCCGCCCTCTCCTGAGGAGGTGTTTGTGGAATGGGGCGGCTTCATCGCCGATGTGCGCACCCTGCCCGTGCGCATCTTTTTTGGCACAGGTTCAGAGGCCCATGAAATCCATGCGGCCCTGCCCAGACTGGCCTGGAAGAGTGAGGGACGCGTGCCGCTGCCGATCCCACTCGCCCCCGTGCCAGAGCTGGAATCCCGCCCACCCACCCGCCTGCCCCTGGCCACCCTGCTCTGGCTGGCAGGCACCTCCTCCCTGATGCTGCTGCTGAAAAAAGGCGGGCGTCCCCTGCCCGGCGGTGCCCTTGCCTGGACGGCCACGCTGCTCGCAGGCGCGCTGCTGAGCTGGCCGCTGCTAAACGTCCGGGTAGGCGGCGGCACCGATGTGCCAGAGATTCAGGAAACGCAACAGGCCGAAGCGATCCTGACCCCGCTGCTGCGCAATGTGTATCGTGCCTTTGACCGCCGCACGGAGGAGCAGATCTATGACGTGCTAGCGCGCAGTGTGGATGGGGAGCTGCTGCGCCGCCTCTACCTGGAAACCCTGGAGGCGCTGACCCTAGATGGCCGTGAGGGCGCGCGCGTGACCATCAGCGAGTTCAGCCTCGACGTACTGTCCGTCCGCCCGGTCGAGATCGGCACCGGCTTCACCGCCGAGTGCCAGTGGACAGCGCTCGGCAAAGTGGGCCACTGGGGCCACACCCACCCCAGGGTCAATCGCTACAACGCCAAAGTCACCGTCTCCCCCGTCCAGGGGGAATGGAAGCTGACCGGTCTGGAAGTGACTGAGGCCCGCCGCATCTAAACCAAAACTCACCCCTGCCTCAGCCCCCATGGATGCCCCTACCCTCGGAGTTTTGCGAGACGCCGCCTTGCTGGCCTGGCTGGCCATCCTGCTCGGGGTGATCGTGTATCCCGTCCTGCGGCAGCTCAGCCCTGGGGGCTGGGGCAGCCGCGGCCGGGTGCAGGCAGGCTGGGCCACCACGGCGGATAGCCTCGTGGTAGCAGCCATCCTGGTGGTGATGCTGGGGGGGCTCCAGGGTGCCAGCGTGGAGGGGGCAGATGTAGAGAACAAAGCCACCACGCTCTCCATGTCGGGCGCGCTCGTCGGGATCGTGGTGCAGTTGGGCATCTGCACCGCCCTGTTGGCCTATTTGCGCCTCATGCGCGGCCTTCAGCCCGCCCAGCTCTTTGGCCTGCGGGAAATGGGGTTTTTGCGCGCGCTTTTCATGGGCCTGCTGCTGCTGCTGCCCATGCTGATCATGGTCAATGGCACCGCAGCGGGCCTGCATGAGTGGATGAAGGGCTTTTGGCCTGATTTGGATGGCCAAGATGTGGCGGAGGCCTTCCGCACTTCCCAGGATCCAGCAGCCAAGGCTCTTTTGGCTGTCTCAGCCGTCCTCATCGCCCCCTTGGTGGAGGAGATCGTCTTCCGCGGCTTTATCTACGCCGTCATCAAGCGGCACACTGACGGGATTTACGCCGCCTTTTGCTCCTCGCTGCTCTTTGCCATCGTCCACTTGCACGTCGGCACGCTCATCCCACTCGCGCTCCTGGCCCTGTTTTTCTGCCGCGTGTATGAGCGCACCGGCTCGCTCTTGCTACCGATGGTGCTGCATGGCCTCTTTAATGGCACCAGCCTGGCCGTCATGCTGTTCTTTCCTGACCTGCAACCATGAGCGCCACCCTGGCTGACATCGGTGAGGACGCCCTCGTCCGCCTCATCACCCGACACCTGCGGCAAGACGCCGACGTGCTGCTAGGGCCGGGGGATGACTGCGCCGTGGTGCGCCCTCCGCCCGCCAAGCATGAGCAGGTGCTGAAAACAGACACCCTCGTCGAAGGCGTGCATTTCACCCCGACCACGCCGCCGCGCCTCATCGGGCGCAAGGCGCTAGCCCGCGTGCTGAGTGACTTTGCCGCGATGGCCGCCACGCCGCGCCATGCCCTCGTCACCCTCATCGCCCCGCCCACCACCCCCGTGGCCAGAGTGCGTGCCATCTATCAGGGGCTGAGCAGGCTAGCGCGCGACTTCGGCGTGTGCGTCGTCGGCGGGGAAACCTCCCGCGGCAGCCAGCTCATCCTCAGCGTCAGCATGAGCGGGCACGTCAAGACGGGAAAATGGATCACCCGCAGCGCCGCCAGGCCCGGAGACGTGCTGTATGTCACCGGGCGGCTAGGCGGCTCCCTCCGTGGCTGGCACCTGCGTTTTCACCCCCTGGTAAAAGAAGCCGCCGCCATCGCCCAGCACCTACGCCCCACCGCCATGATGGACTTGAGTGATGGCCTCGCCCGCGATCTACCCCGCCTGGCCGCAAGCTGTGGCCTCGGGCTTGAATGGTGGCCGGAAAAAATCCCGCTCAACCCTGGCTGCACTCTACATCAGGCCCTGCATGACGGGGAGGACTACCAGCTCCTCCTCGCGCTCCCGCCTAGCCTTCGCACAGAGAGGCTCGCCCAGGTGCAGGGGCTCTTTCCACGGCTGCGTTTTTTCCCCATCGGGTGCCTTTTGCCACGTCCCAGCAAAGCCCCAGCACCGCGTGGTGGCTGGGATCACTTTGGCCGCAGCCCATGAGCACCCACCTCCCCACCCCCGAAGCCACCCAGGCCTGGGGCCGCGCACTGGCGGCCACCTTGCAGCCGGGGGATGTCATCGCCCTCTGCGGCCAGCTCGGCGCGGGCAAAACCCATGCCACCATGGGCCTCGTAGCTGGCCTGGGCTCTCAGGCAGCCGTCACCAGTCCCACCTTTACCCTCGTCCATGAATACCGGGATGGCAGACTGCCCGTGTTTCATTTTGACTTTTACCGCATGGAGCATCCCGAAGAAGTGCTCGGCCTCGGCTGGGATGAAATTTTAGACGAACCCGGCATCGTCATCGTCGAATGGGCCGACCGCTTTCCCACCCTACTCCCGCCGCACACGCGCTGGTTTGACCTAACCGCAGAACCCGATGGAAGTCGGCAGGTGAGTGAGCGCTGAGAGCCAGACTCCGAGAAGCATCGGCACACCCAAAAAACATGCCTGAAAGGCGCGGAGCGTCTTGGAGTGCGCGCGGCAGCCGCCGCCGCTTTCCGTGAGGCTCCCGATGCCCTCGCAGCCATCCGAAAAACAGCAAACGCCGGGGCTTGGAATGGTGGTCCCTTGTCCTGCAACCACCCCCAGAAAAGCGGTAGCTACGGCTACCGCACTCCAAAACGCTGCCGCGCCTGCCGGGCACGACTCGTTTCGAGAGACCTGTTCTGACGGCTGAGCCAAGACGCTGCCGCGAAGCTCCAGACGCCTGAGCAGCGCGAAGCGTCTTGGAGTGCGCGCGGCCGTAGCCGCCGCTTTTGGTGTCTGGCAGCCTTGCTGCCGGGGGAAAACGCTGGCCGTGCGCTTCGTGGATCCAGTCTTGCCAGGGACGCTGGGGGCGGGCACTTTGGTGGGCATGAAAGGCTTTCTCCCCCTGCTGTTGCTGCTGCTGCTGCTCGACGCTGTGGCGGCGGCCCCAGCCTTTTCGTATCAGCCGCAGCACAGCGCCACGCTGACCGGCTGGCTGCCCGTGAGCACGCCCCACCTGGAGACGGATCCGCGCGTCCTCGTGGACCTAATCGAGACCGAGG
>JAIWOJ010000148.1 GCA_020216965.1 Prosthecobacter sp. | reverse complement strand
CAAGGTGAGCGCTTGTAAGGGGGTATTGCTGCGGATGCGGCGGGTGCAGGTGCTAAAGCCCTCAGGCGCATCGAAGACCGTGAGCGAGGGCGGCGGCGAGGCGCGATAGACGAAAGTGTAGAGGCCACGACGGTAGCGGTCTTCACCTTTGCTGACTGTCCACACACGCTTCACCTGGCCCTGCCCCATCACGCCATCAGGGATCGGTGGATAGACCGGAGGACCGCCGATTTTGGGCGAAAGCAGGCCGCTCGCTGACAGGCAGACATCACGCACAATCTCCGCATCGAGGCGCAATCGGCTTTGACGGGCCAGCAAGTAGTTCTGCGGATCCTTTTCCATCAAATCCGGCCGGTTCGCGGAACTTTGACGATAGGTCTTGGAGGTAACGATGAGCTTGTGAAGCTCTTTGAGGCTCCATTTTTTCGCCATGAACTCGGTGGCGAGCCAATCGAGCAGCTCAGGATGGCTGGGAAGCGTGCCTTGCGATCCAAAATCGTTTTCTGTCTCCACGATGCCGCGGCCAAAATATTGCTGCCACACACGATTCACGATCACGCGTGCTGTGAGAGGGTTGTTCGGGCTCATGATCCATTTGGCGAGATCAAGGCGATTGGGCTGCTTTGAGCTTGTTATAAATGGGTGAAGCACGGCTGGCGTGCCTGGCTGCACTTCGATATCAGGCCGTGTGAAGTCACCTTTGATGAAAACCGTGGTTTTGCGTGGCTTCGGCAGCTCCTTCATCACGAGGGTCGTGGTGCCTTTGTTGAGCAGGGTGTCGAGTTCCTTATGGCGGTCGTTTAAGATACGCAGAGGATCGCTCGGCTGGGTAAAGACGGTGAAAAGCGTGAGGTTGTCAGCGAGGGAGCGCTTTTCCACTGGCTTCTCGACGGCCTTTTTGACCGCTGCGGCGAGTTTGGCGCGAAACCCGGCTGACATCTCCTTTTCCCAGGCCGTGACCTCATGGTATCGCTCCTTAACCAAGGTCTGGAGTTTGCCTTCGATCTCCTTGAACTCGGCAGTGAGAGCCTTCACATCGACTTTCGGATCAAAGACCTTCATCTCTGGCTCTTCCTGGTTATTCAGAAAGGCGAAGAGCTGGTAATACTCCTTCTGTGCAATGGGGTCGAATTTATGATCGTGGCACTGCGCACAGCCGATGGTAAGGCCGAGCCAGACGGTGCCAGTGGTCGCCACGCGGTCAAAGACGCTGTCGATGCGGAACTGTTCCTTATCGATACCGCCCTCCTGATTGATCTGCGTGTTGCGATGGAAGCCGGTGGCGATGATCTGGCTCTCCGTAGCTTTTGGCAAAAGATCACCGGCGAGCTGCTCAATGGTGAACTGATCAAAAGGCATGTCCGCGTTGAAGGCGTCGATGACCCAATCGCGGAATTTCCAGATCTGACGTGGCGCGTCGATGGAGTAACCATTGGAATCGGCGTAGCGTGCCTGATCCAGCCACCAGCGGCCCCAGCGCTCGCCGTAGTGTTTGCTGGAAAGAAGGCGGTCCACGAGTGCGGTGTATTTTTCATCTGACCAATGGGAAAAATCCTTCAGATCAGAGGGAGAAGGTGGTAGCCCCGTGAGATCAAGGAAGACGCGGCGGATGAGCGTGGCGGGATCGGCTTCTGGGGATGGTTTGAGGTTTTCCTCGGCCAGACGCTTCTGGATGAAATGATCGATGCCATCTCCTGGAGGTTTTTGTGGCGGGATGAAAGCCCAGTGCGGCTCATAGGGTGCCCCTTGCTCGATCCATGCCTTGATGGTGTCGCGTTGCTTGGCGGTGAGCGGCGGCTTGTGGGACTTTGGCGGCGGCATGACCTCGCCCTTGTCCTGACTGATGATGCGCTGCCAGATGTCCGATTTGCTCAAGTCTCCAGGGACGATCCCGCGGGCTCCATCGCGGTTCTCGGTTGCTCCTTCAAAGGTATCGAGCCGCAAGCCACCTTCACGGTGCTTGGGATCAAAGCCATGGCAGGCAAAGCAATTCTCGCTGAGAATGGGTCGGATGTCTCGATTGAAGGAAATTTTGCCCGCCGCGTGCAGGGAGGACGCGAGGGTGAGGAGAAGCAGAGCGGAAAGGCGCATGGAGGATTTAGACTCCATACGAACGTGATTGGCAGTCTTTGACAAGCTCAAGCCTCAGCCCAGCAGCGCCTCCAGGCGCTTGATGCTCACGGGCTGGGCGGTGCCTAGCTCCTGGGCGAAGATGGAGACCCGGAACTCCTCAAACAGCCAGCGGAAGGCCTCGCGGTTCGCATCGGAGACTTCGCGGGGCCAGTCGGCAAAGTCGGAGATGGCCAGGGCTTTGTCGTGGTCCTTGGCTGGGTTCAGCGTGGCGCGCTCTGCACGCACCTGAATGGCTTTCAAATAGCGCGGCAGGTGCTGGAGCTGAGCATGAGGCGTGATGAGGAGCACATCGGGCGGCAGCAGTCGGTCGAGGTCCTGCTCTAGGCCCGGATAGCGGTGCTTGGCGGCTAAAATCTTGGTTTTGATGTCATCACAGGTTTTCAGCAGGTCGCGTGTGCGGTGGGCGAGGAGGGGGAAGTCCCGCCTGGCTGCCTCGCACATGGCCTGGAAGCGCTTCTGCGTCAGCGGCAGCACGGGATCCAGCCGCAGGGCATGGGCCAGGATGTGCTCCTGCGCCTGCTGGGACAGAGGGGCCACCGCTGCGGGCTTGGCCTGGAGCTGGGCCAGGGCATCGAAACCCTTCGCCGCTGGGATGGCGCGGCCATTGTCCATGCCGCGCAGCTCCTTGTGCAGCCAGGCGATGTCCTTGCCCAGGGCCATCTCTGCCAGGGCGCGGATGCCTGCGGGTGAGCTGCGCAGCGCTTCAGCGGCGGTTTTGAAAAGCCGCACATCCACCTCGCGTCCGTCACGCAGGCTGAGGCCGGGAAAACCATACACAGGAGCACCGGCGATCTCTTCGATGAGCAGGCTCTGTGGCAGGTCGCCAAAGGTCCAGCCGTTGACGGCATACTTTTCATGCTGCTGCACGGCCTTCTCCCAGGCATTGGACTTGGGCGCTTCCTTTTTCAGCTTCGTCTGCACCTCGCGCAGGTCG
The DNA here is from genome assembly GCA_020216965.1 of Prosthecobacter sp. Taxonomy (GTDB): domain Bacteria; phylum Verrucomicrobiota; class Verrucomicrobiia; order Verrucomicrobiales; family Verrucomicrobiaceae; genus Prosthecobacter. Next base: position 3,138 of record JAIWOJ010000148.1, on the reverse strand, counting down.
CGGCTGGCAAGCAGGGGCTGCTTGTCTTTGGCAATCACCTCCAGCCTGGGGCGCAAATGCGGCGGGATGCAGTCGGCGGGCCAGTCTTTGGCCGTCACATCGGCGCGAAAGATGAACTGCAGATGCTCGGCCAGGGCTTCTAGGAAGTCGCCGCGCTTCGGCTTGAACTCCCGCACGATCTTCCGCGCGCTGGCCTCCAGCGGCATGAAGAGGCTGCGCTTTTGCTTGGGCAGGGCCTTCAGCAGCGTGGTGATCAGCTCCTCCCTCAGGCCGGGCACCATCCATTGCAGCTCGGCGCTGGTGAGTTGGCTGGCAACGGGCAGCGGCACCTGCACCGTCACGCCATCGTCCTCCTGCCCCGGCTTGTAGGCATAGGTCAGCGGCAGCACGCTGTTCGCTAATTGGGCCTGCTCGGGGAACTGCTGTAGGTCGGCGCTCAGGTCATCGCCGCCCGTCAGGTCTTCCTCGCGCGCGACGAGGAAGTTGGGCTCCGTCTTCACGCGCTCATTCAAGAGCTTGTTCAGGTCGTGGATGGAGGAGATGGACAGCCCATGCAGCCGCACACGGTAGAATTCAAAGAGCTTTTCCTCGATGGCATACACGCGGGAGCTTCTCACCCGCGTCAGCGCGGCCTCAAGGCGCGTGCGCAGCTTTTGGTTCAGCTCAAAGAAGCGGTGCGGCACATGCGCGCCCTCCTCCAGCAGGGCACCACGGATGAAGATCTGCGTGGCTCCAAGCGGGTCGATCTTGCCAAAATCAATCTTTCTCCGCAGCACCTCAAGTCCGTGCAGGATGAGGCGTTCACTGACCAGCACGCGGCCTGCTTTGGCGCTCCAGTGTGGCTCGGCATATTTGCGCTCCAAAAGATGCGCGCCCAGCTCGGCGGCCCACTCTGGGTTGATGCCTGCGAGGGTCCGCGCAAAGAGTTGCGAGGTCTGCACGATCTCCGCCGCCACGATCCACAGCGGCTGCTTCGTCTTCTCCTGCCCAGGTTTGGCGTTCTTTTCCCGGCGTTCGTAGAGGTTGGAGCCAGGGAAAACCATGACCTCGCGGTTCCCGGCGGCCTTGTAGAGGTTCCTCTCCTGCCGCAGGGCGATGTGGCCCAGGTGCCCGGCCAGGATGGACTTGTGCAGCAGGTCGGAAGGGTTCGGCTTTTCCACCTTGGGAGGAACTGTCTCCGGCGCTTGGCCGCTGCGCCTGCCTTCGCCAAAGGTGTCCCGAAGCTGTGCCCACACATCCCGCCACTCCGTCATGCGGGTGAAGGAAAGGAAATTCTCCCGGCAGAAACGGCGCAGGGCGTTTTTGCCGCTGCTTCCAGGCTCTGGCGCGGCGTTCCAGATCTTCAGCAGCGTCATGAAGTCGCTCTCCGGGCTGGCGAACTTCTTGTGCGCGGCGTTGGCAAGCTCGCGCTTGTCCTCAGGCCGCTCGCGTGGGTCGGGGATGCTCAATCCGGCGGCGAGGATCAGCATGTCCTCCAGACAGCCCTCCTGGCGCGCCTGGAGCAGCATTCTTCCCAGCGTGGGATCGAGCGGCAGGGCGGCCAACTCATGACCGCGCTCGGTCATCTCATGCGTGTCGCTCAGCGCGCCCAGCTCATGCAGCAGGTCGTAGCCTGCGCGGATCGCCGATCCGCTCGGCGGCTGGAGAAATGGGAAGTCCTCAATCTCCCCCAGCTTGAAGGCCTTCATGCGCAGGATGACCTCGGCGAGGTTGCTGCGCTGGATCTCGGGCTGGGTGAACTTGGGCCGCTTGTTGAAGTCCTCCTCGCTGAAAAGGCGCACGCACAGGCCGTCGCGCACACGCCCGGCACGTCCTGCGCGCTGGTTGGCGCTGCTTTGGGAGATGGCCTCCACCGGCAACCGCTTCGTCCGTGTGCGTGGATTGTAGCGGCTCAGGCGGGCCAGCCCGGTGTCCACCACGGCAGCGATGCGCGGCACGGTGATGGAGGTTTCGGCGACGTTCGTGGCGATGATGACGCGCCGTTTGGGCCCAGGGGAAAACACGCGCTGCTGCTCATGCGAGGCCATGCGGCCATAGAGCGCCAGCACCTCGAAGCTGCTGCCAAGCCGCCCTTGCAGCGCATCGCGGCATTCGCGGATGTCGCGCTCCGTCGGCATGAAGACGAGCACATCGCCATCGGTCGTCTCGATCAGCACGTCCTCCGTGGCGCGGATGGCGGCATCCAGGCGCGTGGGGTCTTCATCATCCTCACCCACCGGACGGTAGCGGATCTCCACCGGGTAAAGGCGGCCCGAAACCTCAATGATCGGCGCACCGCCAAAGTGTCGGCTGAAAAGCTCCGTGTCGATGGTGGCCGAGGTGACCACCAGCTTCAGGTCCGGCCGCTTAGGCAGCAGTGTCTTCAAGTAGCCGAGCAGGAAGTCGATGTTGAGCGAGCGCTCATGCGCCTCGTCCAGAATGAGCATTGAGTAGGCGCGCAGCAGCGGATCGCTCTGGATTTCCGCCAGCAGGATGCCGTCGGTCATGAATTTCACCTTGGTCTCCGCGCTGGTGTCATCGGCAAAGCGCATCTTGCAGCCCACCAGGCCGCCCCAGCGCACATTCAGCTCCTCAGCCACCCTTTTGGAGACAGACATCGCCGCCACGCGACGTGGCTGCGTGCAGCCGATTTGCCCCGTAGGCGCAGTCGCCAGACTAAGGGCATCGGAGTTGCCTGCGGGCTCCGCGTTCTGGCGAACGCGCCTACTTTCTTCCAGCACCTCCAGGCACATCTTGGGCAACTGCGTCGTCTTGCCCGAGCCCGTCTCTCCCGCGAGCACGACGACCTGATGCCCGCGGATGGCCGCCAGGATGTCCTCGCGGCGCGCGGTGATGGGCAGGTCTTCGGGGTAGCGGATCGTGAACACGGTCAGGGAGCAGGGAGCGCCGTCTTTGCCGGAGGTTGGCAGGGGCTGCAAGTCCGCGTCGGCGGCAGCAGCCCGGAGGATTTTTGTTAAGCCCGGGTAAATGCGCGCGGCTGCCGCGTGATTCTGCGGTTTCCTGGTGGCATGAAAACCACCTCTGCCCTGCCTCGGAAGCTCCTCCCCCTCACCCTGGCCATCACCGCCATCGCCTGCGCGCTGGAGGCACCACAGGTCAGGATCGAGGAAAAAGGCGGCAAGCGCATCATCACCGCCA
>JAIWOJ010000147.1 GCA_020216965.1 Prosthecobacter sp. | reverse complement strand
TCGGTGATGTCCTGCACGTTAACGTTGATCAGGCGCAGGCCCACCTTCTTGAGCTCCACCTCCACGCCATTGGAGATGTTGGCGATCAGCTTGTCGCGGTCCGCATTGATCTCCTCAATCGGCATGGTGGCGATGACCACGCGCATTTGGCCAAAGATGATGTCTTTTGCCAGCTCCTGGATCTGTGGGGGTGTCAGTCCCAGCAGACGTTCCGCGGCGTTTTCCATCACGCCGGGCTCGGTGCTAATGCCCACAGTGAAGGTGGAGGGCGTATTCACGCGGATGTTTTGCTGGGAGAGCGCGCCACGGAGCTGAATGTCGATGGGCATCGGCGTCAGGCTCAGGTAGGCGTAGTCTTGGATCACAGGCCAGACAAAGGACGCGCCACCATGCACGCAGCGGGCGGATTTGTTTCCGCCCACTTTACCATACACCACCAGCACTCGGTCAGAGGGGCAGCGCTTGTAGCGCGAGGCAAAGAACGCCAGGGTGGCAAAGACAATCGCAGCAGCGATGACGGCGAGAACGGGGAACATTATAAGATCAGGCATAAGGTTGGTGTGCTGAGTTGGGTTGGGGAAAAAGGTGCGTCTCAAGCAACTGGCCGCACAATCATGGTGTTTGGCGGCACGATGCCCGTGACCTCCACGGTCGCTTGGGGCTGGAGTGGCGCTGTGTGATCCGTCACGGCTTGCGCCGTGATGACCCGGCCTTGCAGCATCAGCTCCACCTGGCCGTGACCTGCGCGCGCGGCAGGGATGGTCACATAAACCTGGCCGCGCTGGCCGATCGCAAGCTCATACCTCAGGCTGCCATCGGCCCGCATGCTCATCAGCAGGCGCATGGTGAGGAAGATCAGGAGCATGAAAACAAAGCCTGCACCGATCGCGGAGGCTGCTGTCGCAGCAGCGGACATTCCCGATTGCAGCCCCAGCACACCCGCCCAGCCAAAACCTACAAAAAAGGCCACAAGAGCCCGGAAGGAAAGGATCTTCACCCCGTCTGCCGTGCTGCCATCATGGGCATCAGCACCATGGTCAAAGTCACCACTACCTCCAAGGAAGGAGCCCACGAGCAGAAAAATCTGCAGCGACGTTGCAAACAACGCCACTGTCCAATAAAGCCCTGAACTGCTGAAATATCCTGCAAGGTCGGGAAGCATGATGCGCGGTTTTTAGCGCTCTGCGAAATGCCTGGCAAGATTCTCCTCATTCCAAAAGGTTGGATTGTTTATAATCTATGACCTCCATCATGCAGAGGGCATGATAAAGCCCAGCTTTCAGCCCACCTTCCGCCGCACCGTCTGGCCGGGGCTCATCAGGTCGGCGCGCTCCAGGCCGGTCAGCTGCTCGATGCGCCGCAGCAACCACATCAGCAGCGCCACCGTGGCCGCCAGCATCGGCACGCCGATGACGATGAAGCCCACCCAGTTCTGTCGGCCGATGGCCTTCGTGTAGGCCTCGGTGCCGGGCTCGGTGCCTTGCAGGTAATAGAGCACCAGGGCGGCGTTCGCGATGGCGGAAAGCATCATCGTGCCCGCCAGCGCCCAGGAGGCACGGGCCATCAGTGCCTGGAAGCGCGCGCGGCGGTCTCCCACCTCCAGCGCGGCGTTCAGCATGCCGTGGTTGATCACCTGCGGGTTCAGCAGCAGCTCAGTCACCAGCGGCTTGCCAAAGTGGAAGCTCAGGGGAAAGGCCAGCCCAAGGAAAATGGGGAAGGCCGCTTCCTTCACGGCGAACCAAACGGCGTTCAGGTTCAGCAAACCTAGGCCGCCCGTGATGATCACTGCCACCAGGCCCAGGATGGAGAAAAAGTTCAGCCCGCGCTTCTGCATCACGCACCAGATGCCAAACCCGGCGGGCATGAGCAGCGCCACGACCAGGGCCCAGGCGGGCCCCAGGCGCTCCGGCTTGCTCAGGCTCTCCAGCACCACGGAGGGCAGGATGACCGTCAGCAGCAGGTCCATCATCGGATGCGGAGGTTCGGCGGCGGGCTTAGTTTCTGGCATGAGTCCGCCACCTGAAGCAGCGCCCGGCAGGCTTGGCAAATCCGCATCGGCAGCTCACTCGATCTGAATGCCGCTGCGGATCGTCTGCGCGGCCTGCTCGGCGGCGGACTGGCTGCGGGCATGGATGCGCAGCAGCGTCTCGCCAAAGGCCACCTCGCGGCCTGTTTTGGCGATCTCGTCGCAGCCCACGGCGAAGTCAATGCTGTCCGCCGCGCGTGCCCGGCCCGCGCCCAGCTCTAGCACGGCCTGGCCCACGGCGCGGGCGTCCATTTTCACCAGCCTGCCGCTTCTATCCGCCCGCAGCTCATGGATCACTGGTGCCTGGTGGATGTGCCCAAGCCGCAGCAGGTCCGCAGGCCGCCCGCCCTGGGCCGCCACCATGGCTTGAAATTTCTCCCAGGCCGCGCCGCTGTGCAGGAGCTGGCGCAACTGCTCGCGTGTGGAGATGGAAACCGCCGCGCACAGGTCGATCACGATGTCCTCCAGGTCCGGCGGGCCTTCGCCGCGCAGGCAGCGCACGGCCTCAATGACCTCCAGCGCGTTCCCTGCCGCCTCGCCCGTGGGTTCATCCATGCGGCTCAGCCTCACCCCGGCGCGCACGCCCATGGCGCGGCCTGTTTCCACCATGCTCTGCGCCAGCTCATGCGCGGCGGCCTCCGTCTTCATGAAGGCACCGCTGCCGAACTTCACATCCAGCACCAGGCGGTCCAGCCCCTCCGCCAGCTTCTTGCTCAGGATGCTGGCCGTGATCAGCGGCACGCTGGGCACCGTGCCCGTCACATCGCGCAGGGCATACAGCTTTTTGTCCGCCGGGCAGATGTCGTCCGTCTGGCCCACCATCACGCAGCCGAGGCGCTCGATCACCTTGTGGATCTCCGCCTCGCTCAGCCGCGTGCGGAAGCCGGGGATGGACTCCAGCTTGTCCAGCGTGCCGCCCGTGATGCCCAGGCCGCGCCCGGAGATCATCGGCACCCAGACGCCATCGCAGGCCAGCAGCGGGGCGATGACCAGGCTCGTCTTGTCGCCAATGCCGCCCGTGCTGTGCTTGTCCACGCGCATCGGCGCGCCTGCCGGCCATTCCAGCGTGCGGCCGCTGCGCAGCATCGCCAGCGTCAGCGCGCTGGTTTCCTGCGTGGTCATGCCGCGCAGCAGGATGGCCATGGCCAGAGCGCTCATCTGGTAGTCGGGCATCTCGCCCGTAGTGAAGGCGGTGATGACGTGCTGGATCTCCTCCGGCAGCAGCTCGCCGCCGTCCCGCTTGCGTTCGATGAGTGTGGGAATGTGCATGGCCGCATCGAAGCGCATCGGCCCGGCCTAGGGAAAGGGAAAAAGCGCCCGTAGGCGCGCTTGCCAAAGCGCGGTGTGCGGCCCGGCTAGCTAACTCAATCCAATTGGCAACAGAATGAGGACAACAGAATCAAGCCATTCTGTGGTCCTCATTCTGCTGCCAAAATCACAAATCTTCGTGGCGCGAGGTCTATCCCCTTTCGCATCCTGGCGGATGCGCCTACGCGCTTGCCACGGGCCAAAGCCAGCCTAAAGCCAGCAGCCCATGACCTTTCGCGACAAGCTCGAACAACGCATCGCCGCCACCGGCTCCAATCTCTGTGTCGGCCTGGACCTTCGTGTCACCCAGGCGGACGACGCCTCGCTGGCGCTCATCCAGAAGATCATTGAGGAGACGCTGCCCTACGCCGCCGCCTACAAGCCGAACTCCGCCTACTTTGAGGCGCTGGGCTGGCGTGGCGTGAAGCTGCTGGCCGATGCGCTGAAGGCCATCCCGTCCGATGTGCCCATCGTGCTGGATGTGAAGCGCGGCGACATCGGCGAAACCCAGGGCTACTACGCCAAGGCCGCCTACGACGAACTGGGCGTGGATGCCGTGACGCTGAACCCCTACATGGGCCGCGACACCCTGGAGCCCTTTTTGAAATACGCCGACAAGGGCATCTACCTCCTCGGTGTGACCTCCAACCCAGGCGCGGCTGACATCGAGCTGCAGCCACTGGCCGATGGCAGGCAGGTCTTTGAAATCGTCGCCGGCATGACCCAGGCCAGCCCGCAGATGGGCCTCGTCATCGGCCTGACGAATGCGGCCAGCGACGTGCTTTCCAAGACCCCTGATGTGCCGCTGCTGATTCCCGGCCTCGGTGCCCAGGGCGGCGATCTGCAGGCGCTGAAGGGCACGGGCCGCAAGGCCCCGCTGCTGGTGAATGTCTCCCGCGGCATCCTCACGCTGGAAGCTGGCAGCACCTACGCCGACAAAGCCCGCCACTGGATGTCCGCCATCCAGGCCGCACTGGCCTGAACCCAGACGCAACCTCTGGTTTTTCGCAGGGAACGTGCCCCCCATGAGGACATCATGGACTGCGGTAGCCCTGCAGCCGCTTTGTCTGGTGGCAGCCCTGCTGCCGGGAAGACGGCACCCTGCGCTCCCTCGCCCACTCTCCAAGAAAAAACTGCCCTCCGTATTCCCTGGGAATCCACCGGGAGCTGGAAGAGGGGTTCCAGAGCAGGGGTGGCTTTCCCCCGGCAGTAGGGCTGCCACACACGAAAGCGGCACCCTCCGTGCGATGACCTATGATCAGTTTATCGCACCCGCTGAAACTCCGGCAGCATGAGTACGGCCCACAGGCTGTCGGCGATGGATTGCTCGGTCAGCTCGTTGCCGAGGCTGGTGGTGAGTTCGGCCTGCTCGGCGGGGCTGGGTTCGCGGCAGAGGGTGCTGAGGTAGAGCCAGCGGGTGAAGCTGGGTAGGTCGGGCCAGGTGCCTTTGGCAAGCAGGTTCTTCGCGCCGCGGGCGAGCGTGTCTGTCAGGATCGCGCCGTTCGACAGGTCGATGGCCTCCAGGGTGGTCAGGTCGTTGGGCCGTTCGGAGACGATCTGGTCGCGGTTGGGCCTGCCGAGCGTGCGCATGAGGAAGTCGCTCTTCATCAGGCTGGCGCGCACGGGGCGCGTGGTGCTGGCAAAGGCCTGGGCCAGCAGGGCAGGGGCATCACGCTCAATGACCTTGGTCCAGACGGGCAGCGCCTTCACCACCGTGACGGGTTTCCAGCCCTTGGCGGGCAGCGCGCCCAGGCGGCCTTCTTTGCCCGCAGGCGCGGCGTGGTGAAACTCCCAATTTTCGTCGGTGATGAGTGTGGTCTCTGCCTTTCCATGGCGGATGCGCGCCTCGAAGAAGGCACCGGCAGCGTTGGGGCCGTTGCCGGCGTTTTTGGCGAGGATGACAAGGGTGTTTTCCCCGACCTTCAGCGCGGCATGGAGCGGCACGGCCTCCAGCTTGCCCCAGTCGTCACCGCTGCTGACCTGGCGGCCATTCACGTAGAGGGAAAAGCTGTTGTCCGCCGTCACCACGGCACTGGCGGTATCGGGGGCGCTTTCTAGCTTGAAGGTCTTGCGCAGCATCACGCTTTCCCCGGCGGGCGGCGGGCCCTGGCTGGCGCTGTCTCCCCAGATCCATTGGCCGCTGATCTGGATGCCCTTCGCGGCGGCGGGGTCGGGTCTTCCACGCATGACAGGCGCGTCCATTTTCACCGGCGCGGTTTCGGTGAGATGCCAGACAGCGTCCACGAACTGCTCCGCCGTCAGCCGTTTGCTGCGCGGCCCGGCGTAGGTGTAGCCGTGGTCATCTTGGCCTGGTTTGACCACCTCGGCCTGGCTTTGATAGGCCTGGCTGGTGGCGATGTGCGCCAGGGTCTTTTTCAAATCATAGCCGTTGTCTGCCAGGAAGGTCGCCAGGTGGTCCAGCAGGTCAGCGCTCCACGGCTCCGTCTGCATGGCATCCAGGGGATGCACGATGCCGCGGCCCATGAGGCGGTGCCAGAGGCGGTTCACCAGCGTGCGGGTGAAGCGGCCATTCTCCGGGTGCGTCATTAGCGTGGCGAGCTGCTGCAGCCGCTTGGGCTGCGGGGCCTCGGGGTCCACCTGGCCGATTTCAGGGAAAAGCCAGGCTGCCTTTGCCATGCGGCCCGTGGGCTTGTCACAGCGGGCGATGTCCAGCGGGCGCGTGGCGTAGATGGCGGCCAGCCCGTAGGCCTCGTCCAGCTTCCAGCGGTCGATGAAGCTGTCGTGGCAGGAGGCGCACTTCATGTTGATGCCCAGGAAGCTCTGGCCCACGCTTTGCGCGAACTGGATCTCCACGGTCTGCCCGGCACTCACCTCGCCGCGCCATTTGATGCCGTCGATGAAGCCACGGCTCTC
>JAIWOJ010000146.1 GCA_020216965.1 Prosthecobacter sp. | reverse complement strand
TTCTCTAGCAGGGCGGGCAGCTCGAGGTATTCCGCCCACAGCCGGGTGCGCTCGGGCATCAGCAGGGGGTAGGCGACGTTTGCCAGCATTTCGTGGACGCGGGTGGCTCCGATGAGGGCGATGGGGCGGCGGGCGGGCTCGGCCAGCAGGGTGTAGTGACGGCTCCAGAAGGGGTGCTCTAGGGAGAGCAGGGTTTCCCGCCAGGCGGCCTGGCTCCAGCGTCCGGCATCCAGCAGCGGGGCGGAGACGGTCTCCCAGGCGGTGAGCATGGCGGCGAGGGCCCCTAGGCGGCGGTGCGGGTGGTTGCCAGGGCGGGTGGCGGCGAGGCTCCATCGAGGCTGCTGGTCCGGTGCCAGCCAGCGGGCGCAGCCATCGCGTAGCTGCCACCATTGCTCCCAGAGCTGACGCAGGTAACTGCGCGTCTCAGGCAGGGTGTCCTCATATCGCACGGATTCCAAAAAGCCGCTCACGCCAAAGAGCAGCGCCTCCCGTGCCTCTGGAGGCAGCTTTTTCAGCCGTGCCAGTGGCAGGCGCTGGCTGAGCAGCAGGAAGGGCTGCTGGTTCCGCCGGTAGCCGAGCGCCTGGGCCAGCGCCTGGAAGACGGCCTGCCCCCGACCATGGGCGGCGATGGCGCGGTGCAGGCGGCGCGTTTTTTTCTCCAGCCGGTGCTGGGCGGCGGCTTCTAAAATGGAACGCACACGGGCATCCTCCATGTCCCGCAGGGGGGCAGCGCAGCGCCCGAGGCGGGCGGCGGCGAGTTGCAGGCTGGGCTTGGCATCCGCCTCTAGCATTGACATGGCGAGCCGCACCTGGGCTACCTGCTGGTGGGCGGCGGTGCGGGTGAAAAAGCGCTCGTCTGGGGATTGGAGGAAGACGTGCAGGACCACCTGGCGGTAGTCTGGGTTTGCGCCATGGCCGTGGCGCTCCCAATCACGCACGTCGGGATCCAGTTCCACGGTGCCACGCAGGGTCTGCCCAGCGACATCAATGGTGCAGTGGGTAAAGTCGGGGCCAGGGCCGGAGTTCCATTCGCCAAAGTCGATCACGCGCACGGGCTGCCCATCCGTGCTGATAAAATCTCGCCCAAACGCGCCGGAAAACCACAGGCTCTGCAGTTCCAGCTCTGGCATCGCGGTGGCAAGGCCGGGCAGATCGCGGCCCGTGGTGGCCTCTTCCAGACCGGAGAAAACGAATTCCCGGAACCTCTGGTAGCGTTCGGCCTGGGGCAGGGGAGTCATAGGCGTGGCTGGGGCATGAAGTCTGCGTAATGGGGCTGCTGAGATCGCCTCGTCAAATCCTGAGTGGTGGAGTCGTGGAAGGATGGAGGGATGGAAGGATGGAGGGATGGCTAGAGGGAGGTTTTCACTGCTCCAAGACTCCACCGCGCTTTACTGCGACTCAGGGCAAGCTTTGGATCCTGATCTGGAGCTTAATCCCAGCCGAGCACCTCGTTGAGCGTGAAATGGCCTAGGGAATCTACCTGACGCCAGGCTCCCTCAAAGTCCAGGTGCCGGGTCATGGGGCCAGGGACGACGATGCAGCGCATGCCCGCCGCCCGCGCGGCACGAAGGCCGTTCAGTGAATCCTCAAAAATCACCACCTCCTCCGGCTGCGCGCCCAGGTTCTCCGCCGCATGGAGGAAGAGACTCGGGTCTGGCTTCACCTTGCCCGTGTCATCCACCGTGGAGAAGTGGTCAAAATGCGGCCGCAGGTTCAGTTGATCCATCCAGGAGTCGATCCACCAGCGCGGGCTGCTGCTGGCGATGGCGGTTTTCATCTCCAGGGACCGCGCCTCGGCCAGCCGGTCACGGACGCCGGGCAGGGTTTGCAGCTCCAGCCGCAGCACGGATTCGCGCTCGCGGCGGCGTTCCTCCATGGCGTCCCAGTCAAAGGCGCGTCCGGTCAGGTTCTCCAGGTCGCGCCTCGGGTCGTAGCTGCTCGTGTTGAAATCAGTGCCCACCACCTGGGCGTAGCGCTCCACGGGCAGGTGGTGGCCGTGCTCGGCAAAGATTTCCTTCCAGGTGAGATAGCCCGTGCTTTCGGTATCGACGACCAGGCCGTCGAAATCAAAAATCACCGCGCGGATTGTGGCAGGCATGGCGGCCGGCTTCAGAGGATGCCGAGTTTTTCCAGGGTGGCCTTCAGCTCGGCCATCTTGGCGTCTTCCAGGGCGGTCATGGGCAGGCGCAGCTCGTTGGCGCAGTGTCCGGCCAGGGCCATTGCCGCCTTGATTGGGATGGGGTTGGTGGAGAGCTTCAGGAAGGCGGCAAAGAGCGGGTAGTACTGCTGGTGAATCTTGCCCGCGCCGGTGAAGTCACCGCCCAGGGCCAGCTTCACCATGTCGCTGATCTGCTTTGGGATGAGGTTGGAGGCCACGCTGACCACGCCCACGCCACCCACGGCCATGAAGGGCAGCGTCAGGCCGTCGTCGCCAGAGAGGATTTCAAAATCAGGGGGCAGGATCTGCTTCATCTGGCTCACACGCTCGGGATTGCCCCCGGCTTCCTTGATGGAGCGGATGTTCGGGCAGGCTTCCGCGAGGCGGACGAGCACATCCAGGCCGATCTCGATGCCGCAGCGTCCGGGGATGCTGTAGAGCATGATGGGCAGCCTGGTGCTTTCTGCCACGGACTTGAAGTGCTGGAAGAGCCCCTCCGGCGTCGGCTTGTTATAATAAGGGGCTACCTGGAGGATGGCCGTGGCCCCGGCGGCCTCGGCCTCCTGGGTCATCTCCACGGCCTCGCGGGTGCTGTTGGAGCCCGTGCCTGCCATGACGATGCCACGCCCGCGAGCGTATTCCACGGTCAGTTGGATCACGCGCTCGTGCTCGTCGTAGTCCAGCGTGGGGGATTCCCCGGTCGTGCCGCAAGGCACCACGCCCGTCACCCCGTTGTCGAACTGGAAGTCGATGAGCTTTTTGAGCGCAGGTTCATCGATCTGGCCGTTGCGGAAAGGGGTGATGATGGCGGTGTGGGTTCCGGCAAACATGGTAGGTGCGTTTGGGATGAAGAGGCGGGTAATGCGGAAAAGCAGGGACGGAAACTGAAAAGTTTGTGGAAACCCAGGGCTTGCGCATCAAAACGGCAGGCGGCCTTTTGCGACAGGACTCACAAGATGGGCAGGATTGACAGGTCTGAAAAAATCCTGTGCATCCTGGGAATCATGCAAATCCTGTGACCTCGGCCATGATGGAACCATCGGTTGCCGATGGGATGCGTCAGCCCTGATGCAAAAAGGGCGCGGCGAAAAGACCAGCCAGGTCACCGGCGTTTTTTCCAGGATGAGAGCCCTGTGTTTCGCCTTGTTCGCCTCCATGCCCGCCCTAGCGGAGGATACGCCCGTCTTCCGTGACCTCTTCAATGGCAAAGACCTCAGCGGCTGGGTGGATGTGAACACCTCCAAAGACACCTGGACGGTCAAAGACGGCCTGCTGGTGTGCAGTGGACTGCCCATCGGCGTCATACGCAGCGAGCGGCAGTATGAAAACTTCATCCTGCACATCGAGTGGCGGCACATGAAGCCCGGCGGCAACAGCGGCGTCTTTTTATGGAGCGATGCCACGCCCGCCCCTGGGAAAAACCTGCCCAAGGGCCTGGAGGTGCAGATGCTGGAGCTGCAATGGCCGGTGCTAAACCCCACCAAGGACGGCCAGCCCAACCATCCCGGCTATGTCAGCGGCGAGCTTTTCGGCGCGAACGGCCTGGAGATCGTGCCGGAAAACCCGCGCGGCAGGCGCAGCATGTCCTTTGAGTTCCGCTGCAAAGGCGTGGGCGAATGGAACACCTATGACGTGGTGGCCGTGGACGGCGTGGTGAAGCTGAGCATCAACGGCAAGTTCGTGAACGGCGTCAGCCAGTCCACCGTGCGCAAAGGCTACCTCTGCCTGGAGTCCGAGGGCAGCGAGGTGCATTTCCGCAACATCCGCCTGCTGGAGCTGCCACCAGGCCGCGTCACGCCTGAGCAGACCGCGCCCGTACTGAAATAGGCAGTGCCTGAGAGCTCTTGCGAGTGCCGCGCGGTGGTGCGAGGGGCGTATTTCCTCCCCCTCCTGTGAAAACCGTCCTCCGCGTCTTCTCCTACCTCCGCCGCTACCCCTTCATGGCCACGGCGCAGCTCTTCTGCGCCATCACTGGCACGCTCATGGTCGTGGTCTTCCCCGCAGTCACGCGTGAGGTGCTCGATGTCGTCGTCCCCCAGGGCCAGTGGGAAAGGCTCACCCCCCTCGCCCTCGCCGCCCTTGGGGCCTACTTTGCCCAGCACCTGTTCAACAGCCTGCGCATCCAGCTCAACAACACCTTCGAGCAAAAGGTGATCTACGACCTGCGCAGCGACATCTATGAGCGCCTCCAGACGCTGCCCCTCCGCTGGTTCGACAACCGCCCCACCGGCGACATCATGACCACCGTCAGCGAGGACATCCCCAGTGTCGAGCGCGTGCTCATCGACGGCATCGAGCAGGGCCTCGTGGCCGTGCTGCAGATCTTCGTCGTCGGCGTCTTCATGTTCCAGGCAGATGCCCAGCTCGCCCTCTACGCCCTCATCCCCATCCCCTTTCTCGCTGCCGGTGCGCTGGGCTACACGATGACCTCGCGCGACCGCCACCGCGCCGTGCGCAAGGCCAGCAGCGCCATGAACAGCCTGCTGCACGACAACGTCGCCGGCATGAGGCAGATCAAGGCCTACGCCATGGAGCGTGAGGAGCACGCACGCTTTAACCAGGCCAGCGAAGCCCTCAAAAAAGCCACCCTGCACGTCATGCGCATCTGGGCCATCTATCGCCCAGGGATGCACTTCCTCAGCAGCGTCGGCATGGTCATCGTGCTGTGGACCGGTGCCCAAGCCCTGAGGGAGGGGCGGATTGAAAAGGGTGACCTCGCCGCCTTTCTGCTGCTGCTAAAGTTTTTCTACGACCCCATCGAAAGCCTGCACCAGCTCAATCAGATCATCCAGGGCGGCCGCGCCGCCGGGGAGCGTGTGTTTGACATCCTGGATGCTGAACCCGAAAACGACACCCAGGGGGGACGTGAGCTGCCTGCCGTGCTCGGCCATGTGCGTTATGAAAACGTCGGCTTCTCCTACACCGGCAAGCTGCCCACCGTCCACGGCATCACCCTGGAGGCGCGACCCGGCCAGACCATCGCCTTCGTCGGCCCCACCGGCGCGGGCAAGTCCACCCTCATCAACCTGCTGACACGCTTTTATGAATACGATGAAGGCACCATCACCATCGACGGTATCCCCGTCCATGAGCTGAACAAAGCCTCCCTGCGCCGCCAGATCGGCTACGTCACGCAGGAGAGCTTCATGTTCAACGGCACCGTCCGCGAAAACCTCCGCATCGGCCGCCGCGATGCCACCGATGAACAGCTCTGGGAAGTCCTCCGCAGCGCCAACGCCGAAGAGTTCGTCAAGCGCCTGCCCAAGCAGCTCGACACCCATGTCGGCGAACGCGGCGTGAAGCTCAGCGTCGGTGAAAAGCAGCGCCTCAGCATCGCCCGCGCCCTCCTGCGCAACCCGCCCATCCTCCTGCTCGACGAAGCCACCGCCAGCGTGGACACTGAGACCGAGCGCCAGATCCAGGCCGCGCTCGACCGACTCATGGAGGGCCGCACCAGCTTCGTCATCGCCCACCGCCTCAGCACCGTCCGCCACGCCCACCGCATCTACGTCCTGGAGCAGGGCCAGATCACCGAACAAGGCACCCACGACGAACTCCTCGCCCACGGCGGCCTCTACGCGAACCTGTGCAAGACCTCCTTGATCGAGAAGTAGCGCTATTCACGGGCCAGCCCAGCGGGCTGCCTGTGAGCCTAAATTCAGGAATGGCGTGCGTGAAAGAAGGGGAAATCGCAAAACCTACATTCAGAGATAAGAACCGCAGAAAACGCAGAGAATCATTCCCGGATGGAGGCTTAGCCAAATGCCGTCGTTCCCTGGGATGCAGGCACTCTCGTCTGCCGGGACTTCGGAATTTCGGTTCCGCCCCCCCATCCCAGGTAGCGGCTACCCCTTGACCTGGGGGAAAAGGTAGAGCGCCCGTTTCGCCCCCGACCCAGCCCCGGTAGGGGCTACCTGTGAATAGCCAGGGGTGATCCCGCGTAGCGGGTGAACCCATGGGGCGAACAACCACACGGATTTTCCCTGCCCCAACCCCGCATGGAGTTGCCCGATGCACCCTGCGCCCCGCCTCAAGCCAGCATCGGGGAACAC
>JAIWOJ010000145.1 GCA_020216965.1 Prosthecobacter sp. | reverse complement strand
CCCATGATGAGTTTTCCAACCCCCCATCGCCGTTCTGTCGTCGTTGTTCGGCTGCTTTTTCTGGCTTCAGCTTATGCGGCCCTCCCAGCTTTTGCCCAGTATGGTGCGTCACCATCTCAGACGGGCATTTTTTTCGATGACTTCCGTTCACGCCAAAATCAGGGCTCTCGCAGTTCTGGCACGCGGGATGGGGAGGTGGTGTATGACTATGATAGCGGCGTCTATCGGGACAATGACAATGATGTGATGGGCCAGCGCTCACCCGACCTTCAGGCATCCCGCGATGTCAGCCGCCCTTCCGTTCGCAGTGGCAGCGCCTTTGCCGCACGCAGCGTCGGCGACTACACGAATTATGCGGGCCAGTACACCAGCCCTACCGGCTTCTTTGCCCCAACCTACAGCACAGATCCCTATCTGAGTGGGAAGCGCAATATCAAGATGGGCCCGCTGAATCTCGGCTTCGGCTTTTTCCAGGGGTTTGAATACAATGACAACGTCACCCGATCTGGCACGGACCCGATTTCCGATGTCATTAGCACGACGATGCTGAGCATTGATGCGAATTATCAATTTACCCAAAATAATCGCCTCACCCTTTCGACTGCCATTGGCGTGGACCGCTACTTGGAAAATCCAGACCTAGCCCCTTATGGTAGCAGTGGCTTCGCATTGAACGTGTTACCGGGTAGCACCATCGCCTTTGATGTGAAGGCTGGGCCCGTCTATGTCACCCTCTACAATCGTTTCACCGTTCGTCCGACCGTAAGGAATGACTTCGCTGCCTCCAGGAATCAGTTCTTCGGCGTCTTCCAAAATGATTCCGGGATCGCTGCCAACTGGCGGATCAATTCCTCCTGGTCGCTGGCCCTAAACTACATGTACAGCTATTCGGATGCCCTCTCTACCGCCCAGGGGACGAACGGCCAAAACTTCGGACTCAATGAGTTCAACCGGGTGACCAACTCGCTCCATGGCTCCCTCACCTACAGCCCTACAGGCACCTGGGTGGCAGGTGTGGAAGGGGGCATCACGGACCTGAGCTACGCCAACCAGTTCAATGCAGACGGTGTGCTGGTGAACGTTGGGCCCTTCGTGGTCATCCCGATCGGCAAAACGACTTATCTGCGTGCTGCGGTCGGTTTGCAAAACTTTGACTACGACGCCCTGCCTACCAATACCCTCTTCGGCAATCCATTTGACCAGACACCGAGCGGCCAGGCTCTCAATAGTGGGGACCAGAGCGATCTCAATGAGATGTACTACTCCATTACGCTCACCAACAGGCTGAATGCCAACGTTGTACAATCACTCTCCGTGGGGCATGAATCTTCTCTCAACCTTACCTCAAACTACGTCACGGCGGATTATGTGAACTACGGTGTCTCATTCGTCGCCTGGAAGGGCAGCCGCATCAGCCTGAGCACTTACTTTGAAAACGCAGTCGCCTCCGGTGGGGTTTTCGCCCAGGACTTCGTTCAGTACGGTGGAGATCTCTACATCTCCCACCGCCTGAGTTCTACCCTGCTGCTAGGTGCCGGTTACCATTATGGGGTGACGAATCCTTCAAGCCAGCCGCAAACCGTGCGCACTTTTGTGCAAGATAATGATTTCACCCAGCAGGCATTCAATTTGGACTTTGCCTACACCTTATCTAAGAAGGCAACGTTGACCTTAGGCTACCGCTACTTCATCACAGATGTGAAAGGTGCTGACCAGTTGGACTTTGACCAAAACCGCTTCGTTCTGGGCTTGAACTACAATTTCTAATTCAAGCGCCGCTCATCAAATTTGCCCCATGTTCCTGAGATTCATGCAGAAGTCCACCTGTCTTGCCATTCTGGCCCTTTTGCTGACGATCCTGAGCGCAGCGGCCCAGGATCCTGGTGTGCGTGAATATCCTGAACGTTCCTCAGACGTCTCCCAACAGGTTTCCCAAGGGCAGGCAGGACCGACGACGCCTGTGCTAAAGTCGGCAGCAGTCCTGAACTCCATGGACGTGCTGGATGACACCCAGGCCATTGAGCCAGGCGATGTGATCTCCATGCGCATCATGGAAGACCGCCGTGAGCCGCTGCAACTGCGTGTCGGTGCGACCGGTGAGGTCAATGCCCCTCACATCGGTCTCGTCAAAGCCGCTGGGCGCACCTGCCGTGGGCTGGCGATGGAGGTAAAGCGCCGCTTGGAGTTGAATTACTACAACACAGCCACGGTGATCGTCGCAATCGACCTCAAGAACCAGGACATGAATCCCAATGCCAGGATTCGCACCACCGGCTACGACATTGACTTTTTCACAGTCTACGGGCAGGTCCTACGCCAGGGCAAATATGAACTGCCAGCGGATGAGGACATCACCATCAGCCAGGCGATCCTGAGAGCCGGTGGTTTTGCTCAGTTTGCGAACGCTAGCAGGGTCAAGCTGGTGCGCAAGACACCGCAAGGAAACAAGACCATTCTTGTTGATCTAGAGCAAATTATGAGAAAAGGCAACTTGGATATCGATATTTATATTAGGAATAATGACGTTATCATTGTGGATGAAAAGAAAGTGAATTTTTGACCCATACGCATCCTTGAGGGGACCAGCAAGGTCTCTTGGCTAGGGCGATGATTTCTAGCGACTGAAGGATGTTCCATTTCCCAACTCAATTTCCCTTTCTGCTGTCAGAGACTGCCCGCCATGGAATCCACCCTGCTCCTTCCTCCGCAAACTGGCGGACAGTCCTCGTCCCAACTGTCTCGGATCCATGAGACTTCGGCGAAGTTTCAGCGCTACAAAATCCTGCTGCACCGTCGCTGGTGGTTCCTGGTCCTGACGGCTTGCATTGGCGTCTCCATCGCTGTCATCCGCCATAGCAGCCGCCCCGTGGCATACAAAAGCCTGGCCAAGCTGGTAGCAGGTGGACGTGTCGTCGCCAACGACGGCTCGGTGGGTTGGTCGGATAACCTGACCGACTTTTACGGCACGATCATTGAGACCCTAGAGAGTGCGGAGATTCGCAAACGTGCCCTGAACCGGATGCACATGCTGCATCCTGACATGAAGGATGCGAACATTGAGGTCAAAGTCGCCCAGACGAAGGGATCTGCCATTTTCAACATCTTTGCCATCGGTCCCGAGCCAAAGTATGTGCAATACTTCTTGGACGCACTGCTGGATGAATTTGTGAACTTCCGTCAGCAGCTCAAGGACCAGGGCATGGAGCGCGCCATCAACCTGTTTACAGAAAATGTGGTAAAGCGGAGCAAAGAACTGCTGGAGCGCAGTGATAAGTTGCAGGCTTTCCGAGACGCCAATGACACCGTCGTGCTCAATGACGGGCGCAATGAGGCGGCTGCATTCCTCCTCACTCTAAAAGCCAAGAGGGTGCTGCTCGCGGGTCAGTTAAAAGATGTTCAAATCTCCCTCGAAGATGTGGACGCCGCGATGGTGGATGTGGAGCGTGGCGTCACAACCGGCGTGGCCGGTGCTTCTACCTCTGGCGCGGTCGCTCGGGTGGCCGGTGATCCATCGGCTCTGCCCTCCAGTACGGTGGATAGCGCCACAGCTGCCAGCCTAGGGCTCACGGCCGCTCAGCGCGACTATTTGGATGCTAAAAAAGAGATCATGCGCATCCAGGCAGAGCGGGATAAAATGCTGAAAAACTTCAAGCCAGGGCATCCGGACATCGTCGCCCTGGATGATAAAATTGATACTGCCAAGCAACTGTTGGGACGTTTTGCTGAGGATATTGTCAAAGAATTGCGTGGCCGGGCAGCGACCTTAGAGCGCCAGTTGAAAGCTCTCGATGAGCAGATTGAAGAAAAAACCCGCGTAGCCCTGGACCTGGGTGCCAAGCTAGCTGAACACCAAATGCTGGAGGAGGCTTATAAGGACGCGCGGCAGGCCCATGACAAAGTGTACGAAGAAGTCAGCAAGATCACGAGCATGCAGCAAATGCAGACGGACTATGTGGCCGTCCAAGAGCGGGCCTCCATCGCAGCCAAGGATACGCCAGACTGGATCAAGCCCGTGATTATTGGCCTCGTGGGTGGGTTGTTCTTTGGTGCTCTCGTGCTCATTCTCTTTGATCGCCTGGATGATCGGATGAACTCCTACAGTGAGTTCCAGAGCCTTTTCCCAGAGGAAGCGGTGCTCGGGCAGATTCCAGAGCAGAAAGAACGCGGAGATGTGGCGCTGCTGCAGCCCAATGATGACCGCCACCTGTATGTGGAGGCATTCCGCAACGTCCGCTCGTCGATTCTCTTCAAAAACTGGCAAGGGAAACCACCCAAGACCATCCTCGTCACCAGTGCTGTGCCGAATGAGGGGAAAACGACCCTGACCTCAAACCTTGCCATCACGATGGCACTGGCTGGCTCTCGCGTCCTGTTGGCGGACTGCGACCTGCGCCGTGGCGGCGTGAGTGAGCTCTTTAAGCTGCCTGGCTCCCCTGGCTTGAGCGAGGCTCTGCGCGGCAAGCTGGACTGGCGTGATGCTGTGCAAAAAACAGGCGTGGATGGTCTCGACCTCTTGGCGCGTGGGGAGGCATTTGACCAAACCTCCGAGGTGTTGCTCTCCAAAAAGGCGGAGGAAATGCTCAAAGAGATGTCGGCAGCCTATGACTATGTGATTTTTGACAGTGCCCCCGTGCTTGTGGCGGATGACACCAGCAGTTTTGCCCCCAAGCTGGACACGGTGCTTTTTGTCGTGCGTTTGTCGTCCACCATGGCGCGCCTCTCAGGCAAGGCGCTGGACCTCCTCTATGATCGTCAGGTCAATGTGGGCGGCATCATTCTGAATCGTGCCAGCACCAATTTGAAGGAGTACACATACTACAATTACGCCAGCTACTACTACACCACGCCGACGAAAAAAAGCACGGCTGGAGAGCCGACGAAGGCTGGTGTGTGAAAGATTTGCCAGGTAGGCGGGCGAGTAAGTCTGCACAACGCCATGGATCGTTTTCCATTTTTCTATGCCATCGCCTTTTCAGCGATCACATCGATCTCTATGCAGGCAGAGCCCGCGAAGGTCAGGCTTTGGCCGCAAGGGGCACCGCAGGCGCGTGGGCAGGAAGACAAGGATCAGCCTTTTTTACAAATCTGGCCTGCCGAGGTAGGAAAGGCCAACGGGGCTGCCTTTGTGGTCTGCCCAGGTGGTGGTTATGGCGGGCTCGCTGCGGATCATGAGGGGGTGCAGGTCGCGCGTTGGTTCAATGGCCTGGGGGTATCAGCCTTTGTGCTGCACTACCGTCTCGGCAGCCAGGGCTATCATTATCCCGTTCAGTTGATGGATGTGCAGCGTGCGATCCGGCATGTGCGCGCAAATGCGACCCGCTACCAAGTGGATCCCGCCCGCATTGGTATCATCGGTTTCTCAGCGGGTGGGCATCTCTGCTCCATGGCGGCCACGCTGTTTGATGAAAAACCAGACGGCATGACCCAGGATGAGGTGGATCAGGTCAGTGCCCGGCCTGACGTCGCCGTGCCGACCTACCCTGTGATCTCCATGGTGGAACCCTGGCGGCATGATGGATCACGCAGAAATCTCCTGGGACCAGGCAATACAGATGAACTTGCCGCCCTGGTCAGTACAGAGCGGCGGGTGACGCCCGAGACGCCGCCAGTCTTCCTTTTCCAGACGGATGAGGACCCTGTCGTGCCAGCGGAGAATGCGGTGGCGTTTTACCTAGCCTGCCGCAAGCACGGCGTGCCGGCGGAGCTGCACTGCTATCGCCCAGGGCCGCACGGGGTGGGATTATTCCTTGGGGATCCGGTGCTCGGTACCTGGAGCCTTCACCTGCGGGATTGGCTGCGCAACCAAGGCTTTTTTCACCCATCCAAAAGGGTGCCGATTTCAGGAAAAGTGACGGTAAATGGCATCCCAGTCAGTTGGGGAAGCGTGGTTTTTACCCCAGAGGATGCTTCCGCCCCCGTGGTTTGCGCGCGAGTTATGAAGGGAAGTTTTAAGCTCGAAGAAAAAAACGGCCCTGTGGCTACCAAAGTGCGTCTGACCGTCAGCTACAGCGCCGCAGACGTTCCTGGCCTGATCACGGAAAACGGTACCGTGACCACGAATGAGCAGAAACCGGGGGCTGGCCCATGGCAGTTGGATTTGACGGCAGGTGCTTCTCAGCCGCTGAGCTTGGACATCACCCGCTAATGCCGAGCGGCAGATGCCTGGAGAGGTGTGGATAGTGAGCTAGGTCGGCTCCTTCTTGCGGCAAGGGCTCCAGCG
>JAIWOJ010000144.1 GCA_020216965.1 Prosthecobacter sp. | reverse complement strand
TAAGCGGCCCACGGTAATTCGCATCGTAGGGGGCCAGTTTGGTGCGAAAGCCGTGCTCCCCCATCGCAAAACCTTGGTCTGCGGTGAAAACGACAAGCGTGTTCTCCAACTGCCCGCTTTCTTTCAGGGCAGCCATGACGCGACCGACCCCCTCATCCAGCGCCTCGACGCACTCTAGCAACTGATGGACGCTGGCTTCGTAAGTCTTCTGCTTTTTGCCAGACTCATCCCCGAAGCTCTCACCGCTTTTCTTGGCATAAACTTGGCCGTTGGCATCTTTCACCCAGGACTGGGTTTCTTCCAAATAAGCAGGCTTGCCGGGCCGTGGGCCGACGATGTCAGCGGGGACCGTCACGTGGTCATTCTTGTGTCTGCCTTTGTGCCGTGCTGCGGGTGTGGTAGGCCCATGCACGGCACCATAGCAGAGCCAAAGGTACCAGGGCTTATCGGCAGGCCGGTGGGCCCCTTTGATGTATTCGCAGGCCCAGCCGGTATAAAGATCCGTGGAATAGCCTGCCATCTCTCTCATCTCACCATTAAAGTAGAGAAGCTGACGCTCGTAATAATTGCCGGCATTCTCGGGGTGCTTGGGCCGATTCCACACGATTTGATGATCCCAATCCCGGCCAAAGCCCGTGTCAGTGCCGGTATGCCATTTGCCGATGTGAGCCGTGTGGTATCCGGCTGCTCTGAAGACGGAAGGCCAAAAACGGCACTGGGCGGGATCATACTCACTCCCCGGATAGGCACCCTCCATGCGCATGGATTCAATGCCATGCGGGTGACGCCCCGTCAGCAGGGAGGCGCGTGAAGGCATGCACCACGAGCCCATGTAGGCATGCGTAAAGCGGATGCCTGAGGCCGCCAGCGCGTCGATCGCCGGCGTGTGCGCGCCGGGCAGCGCCTCTGGGTAACAGGACAGTGTCTTGTAAGACTGATCATCGCTGAAGATGAAGAGGATATTCGTCCTCTCTGCGGAGAGCAGCGGGCAGGAGAAAAGGGCGGTGATGAGCAGCGTGGTGAGTAGGCGCATGGCTGCGGCATGAACGCGGAGATTGCGCCCATCTTGTCTCATTAAGGACGATTCACACGGTTGCCTGAGGGGTCCACGACCTTCACAGAGACAAACATGACGAGGTTCTTCGTCCGGCGCTGCTCCACCTTGCTCTGGAACAGCTTACCCATGTAGGGCACGCTGCCTAGCACCGGCACTTTGTCATCAATCATGATGTTCTGATCGGAGACTAAGCCGCCTAGCACCACGGTGGCACCGTCATAGACCTTCACGGAGGTGGTGATCTTTTTCGTCGAAAAAATCGGCTGGCTGATGATGTTCGGCGTCAGTTCTAGGCGGCTGGAGGGGATGACACCCAACAAGTTGCCGAAAATGTCCAAGATCGGCACATTGGGAGAGACGCTGAAGATGGGGCTGCCGTAGTTCACAAAACCATCAAACTCCGTGTATTCGGGCGTGAGCGTCAGGTCGATGGAGCGTCCATCCTCCGCGATGACAGGCTCTACATTGAGGGTCACGCCCACGTTGCGGGTCTCAAAAGCGGTGGGCGTGGTTGGCGTCACGGGAATGGAGACGATGGTCGTGCCGCCGCCGCCTCCACCGCCGCCGTTATTGTTGTTGTTTCCTCCACCGCCGACGTTGGTAGGGATCTGGGGGGGGTCAAACTCGGTGGGATAGATAAATTCACGCACGACTTCTACCGTCGCAGGTTGGCCA
Source organism: Prosthecobacter sp. (assembly GCA_020216965.1). Taxonomy (GTDB): domain Bacteria; phylum Verrucomicrobiota; class Verrucomicrobiia; order Verrucomicrobiales; family Verrucomicrobiaceae; genus Prosthecobacter. The sequence goes on along the minus strand of JAIWOJ010000144.1, from coordinate 4,534 downwards.
CTTTTCGTGATGACGGAGGGCTTGGACATCAAGTCCACCCCTGTCTTTTGTGACATGCCCCGCCAGACGACCTGAAATTGCGGATCCGTCAGCACGCCAGCCAGGGAAAAGACCCCTGGGGAACGGCCTACCGAGGTATTGACCGCCCCCGTGAGCACATCGTCGATCGTACGATTGTCAATCAAGTCCGGCGAGGAGCGCAGACCTGCGGTCACTGGGCCCATGTTGGTGCGGTTCAGCAGCGGGTTTGCTGGGAACTCCGTATCCATGAAATTCACGTTTTGCTGATTTCCCACCGTGCCTCCTCCCAGCTCCACGCCACCATGGCGGAAGCCACCGAGTAGCCAATCAAAGCCGGACTCCTCCAGTTTCTTGGAGCTGATCTCCACGATCTTGACCTCAATCACCGCCATCCTCGGGGCAGTGTTGAGAGATTGGTCCACGAGGCTTTCCACCAGCTCCAGGTTCTTCACCGTGTTGCGCACGATGAGCATGTTGGTCACGGGATTGTAGTTGGCACCTGCGCCTTCAGGGAAAAGCACCCCTCGACTCATCAGAAACTCCTTGGCACCTAGGCGGCGCAGCGGGGCGGGCCCCGCAGCGGCCGCAGGCTGCCCGAAGGGATCCGCAGGTGCAGCAGCCGCAGGATCAATCGGCGCTGCGGAGATGAAATCAGGCGGCACACGGTAGGTACGGGAGATGAGGGTGTCTGTGGTGTCCGTCAGCGGCACCATGCGCACGGCAAATTCTTCCACACGGTAGGTCACGCCCGCCACATCTGCTGCGTAGCGCAGCACCTCTTCCAAAGGTACATCCACGAGGCTCAGAGAGATTGGGCGACCATTCGCGGCATCGCCAATGTTCAACACGAAGTCCACGCCACGCCCCTCAGGGTCAATATCTCGTGAGCGCACACGCAGGTATTCGATGACTTCCTCCAGCGTGGCACCGGTAAAGTCGATTTTGGCGATGCGCAGATCCCGCAGCTTTTCCGCGATGCTGTCCTTGCCGCTCTTTTTGGCAGGTCCCGCCACTTCCTTGGCGGACTCTGCCTGCACCTTGGCGGCTAGGGCAGCGCCCTCCAGCGGCTTGTTTTCCCACAGTGAGGTCACCTCACTGAGCAACCGGGAGCGCTGATGATCATAGGCACTCTGAAAATAGCGCGCCCGCTCGCGCTCCACCTTTTCCATGCCCCGACGAGCGGCCGTGTTCGTGGGGTCAATGCGCAGCACGTCCTCATAGGTGCTCAGTGCCTTGTCAAACATGCCCGTCTCATGCTGGGAGGCCGCCTCGATCAGTAGCTTTTGCACGCGCTCCACACGCTCCATGTGCTGCGGCATCAGCGCCGGGGGGTAACGATCAGGATCCGTCAGCCTAGCCAGCAATGCCTGCACTTTCGTCTTCCCCGCCTGTGGCAGCAAGGGGTTCACCTTATCCAACACCGCACGGGCAGCGGGGAGGTCACCACCGTTTGCCAGCTCCTGCGCACGGCGCAGGGCCGCCGCCAGCCAACCGCCCAGGGCAGCATCTTTCAGCGGCTTTGCCAAGGGAGCTTCCGGGAGCTGCGAGTGGGTCGTTTCATAAACCGCCAGGGCATCTGCCGTGCGGCCATCCAGGAGCATTTTTTCCGCCTCAGAAAGGCGCGCCGCCTGCTCGCCTAGCTGCGCACTGCGCCGCTGAATCTCACGCTCCGCGATGCTCACCGTACCTCCATCAGCCGCTGGCAGGGCTGACTGCAGGCAGAGGAAAACAGCTCCGTGCAGAGCGATGGGCGCGACAAGGGGGCGAAGCATCAGGGCGTGCAAGGAAGGGCAGGGGGGCATTACGATCGGGAGCAATTTCCGTGGGAAAGGCGCGGATTTATCAGGTTTCCTAAAACACCCCAAGTCTTTTCTTCAGACAAAGCACCGGCCCCGGACCGCGTAGGCAGCCTCTCGCCCCCCAGCTCAGCAGGCAGGATTTCCCCTTGCCCCCAGGGCGGCTCGTGCCACTATCGCGCCCCTTTTTCCCCACCATGGCCCTCATCGTCCAGAAATATGGCGGCACCTCCGTCGGCAACCCCGAGCGCATTCGCAATTGCGCACGCCGCATCCTGGAAACCCAGCGCGCTGGAAACCAGGTCGTCGCCGTCGTCTCCGCCATGTCCGGCGTCACCGATAGCCTCATCAAGCTCGCCAAAGAGGTATCTCCCGAGCAAGATCCCAGCGAGCGTGAAATGGACGTCCTCCTCGCCACGGGGGAGCAGACCACCATCGCCCTCACCGCCATGGCCATCAATGCCCTCGGCGGCAAGGCCGTCTCCCTCACCGGAGCCCAGGCAGGCATTTCCACCGATCGCGTACACACCAAGGCCCGCATCGTCAACATCACCCCAGACGCCGTCCGCAAAATGCTGGATGAAGGCAACATCGTCATGCTGGCCGGCTTTCAGGGCGAGACCGCCAGTGGCGAAATCACCACCCTCGGGCGCGGCGGTAGCGACCTCACCGCCATCGCCATGGCCGCCGCCATCAAGGCCGACCTCTGCCAGATCTACACCGACGTGGACGGCGTGTACACCTGTGACCCCCGCGTGGTCAAGACCGCCAGCAAAATCCACGAAATCAGCTACGACGAAATGCTCGAGATGGCCTCCAGCGGCAGCAAGGTCATGCAGAGCCGCAGCGTCGAGTTCGCCAAAAAATTCGGCGTCCGCTTTGAAGTCCGCAACAGCATGAACCAAAACCCAGGCACCCTCGTGAAAGAAGAAACCCCAGGCATGGAATCCGTCGTCGTCCGCGGCGTCAGCCTCGAGCGCAATCAGGCCAAAGTCACCATCGATGACGTGCCAGACCGCCCTGGCGTCTCCTCCGCCATCTTTGGTGCCATCGCCAGTGCCAACATCATGGTCGATATGATCGTCCAAAACGTCAGCTTTGATGGCGAAACCGACATCTCCTTCACCCTCAGCGCCGCTGATCTCCCCAAGGCCGAAGCCGCCCTCAAAGCCATCCTGCCCAGCCTCGGCGGCAAAGCAGCCCTGCGCACCGAAAGCGGCATCGCCAAGCTCAGCGTCGTCGGCATCGGCATGAGGAGCCACAGCGGCGTCGCTGCCACCATGTTCAAGGCGCTCGCAGACGTCAGCGTCAACATCCTCATGATCTCCACCAGCGAGATCAAAACCGCCGTCATCGTCAACGAGGGCGATATCGAAAAAGCCGCCCGCGCCGTCCACACCGCCTTCGGGCTCGACACCGCCGCCTGACCTCGGTCCCATCCCCAGCGTAGCAAAGAAAATCCACGCTTCCTGCATGGCAGGCAGGCTTCACCTCGTTGAGATGGGGCACGCCATGCTCAACCGCCGCCATTTCCTCACCACCTCCCTCGCCGCCACAGCCAGCGCCTCCATCCACAGTCAGGAGCCAAAGCTCAGCTACAAAGGCGAAAACATCCACTTCGGCCTCGTCACCTACATGTGGGCCGCAGACTGGGATCTGCCCACCCTCATCGCCAACTGTGAAGCCGCCGAAATCCTCGGCGTCGAGCTCCGCATTGATCACGCCCACGCCGTCAGCCCCGCCCTCAGCCCCGCCCAGCGTGCAGAAGTGCGCAGCCGCTTTGATGACTCCCCCGTCGAAGTGCTCGGCATGGGCACCAACTGCGAATTTCACAGCCCCGATCCCGCCGAAGTGCGCAAGCAGATCGACCTCGCCAAAGACTACATCAAGCTCAGCCACGACATCGGCGGCACCGGCGTCAAGGTCAAGCCCAACGCCCTCGTCAACGACGTTCCCGAAGCCGACACCCTCAAGCAAATCGGCAAAGCCCTCGCTGAGCTGGGTGACTTTGCCCTCGGCTTCGGCCAGCAGATCCGCCTCGAAGTCCACGGCAAAGAAACCTCCGCCCTGCCGCGCATCCGCACCATCATAGAAGCCGCCGCCCACGACAACGTCCGCGTCTGCTGGAACTCCAACGACACCGACCTCAGCGGCGCCGGGCTGGAGGCCAACTTCGCCCTCGTCAAAGACTACCTCGGCCAGACCACCCACATCCGCGGCGTCGGCCAGAGCGCCTATCCTTATGACAAACTCGCCCGCCTGCTAGTGGCGGCAGACTACGCCGGCCACGTCTGCCTAGAAGGTGCCAAGCCCCCCGCCGGCGACCGCATCGCCGCCCTGGCCCAAGAGCGCGAGCTCTTCATGGCCCTCATCCAGCAAGCACGCGCCACCGTCTAGGCATCAAGGAGCGGCGGTTTCCAACCGCCGGGCCTGCGTCGGGTCGCGGGCATGTCGGTGGCGTTAGCCTAAATTCAGAGATGACAACCGCAGACGACGCAGAACCCGCAGAGAATGAGTGCGTGAGGAGGGTCAACTCATTCACCAGATCTGTGTCTGTATGATTTCATTCATCCCTTTGAAAATGAGGTAAATGAACAGCAACCTGGACTCCCATTTTCCTTTTTAGGTTTAGGTTTTGATGTGGGTGGGCGGGGGCTGCGGCCCTCGACCGCAGCCGAGGATGTTTCCTTCTGGCACCGCTTCAACGTGGGTGGGTG
>JAIWOJ010000143.1 GCA_020216965.1 Prosthecobacter sp. | reverse complement strand
TCCTGAGCCAGGGAGAGGAGGCGCTGTGCCTCCGCCAGGGTGAGGGCCGTGCGCACGGTCGTGGCGGCGAGAGAGAGGCGGGCGGCGTGGTAATCCTCCTCAGCGGCAAAGCGGCGGGCTTTGGCAGCGGCGCGCTCATCAGCCACGCGGCCCCAGAGGTCGATTTCCCAACTGACGTTGAGAGGGAGGCGGAAGCGGTTGTTGATGAAATTCAGGCCGGCGAAGCGCTGATCGGTGGGGGTTTGGCTACGTGCGGCGCTAAAGCTGCCAGAGATGGTGGGCAGCAGGGCAGCGCCTGCCTGCACGGTCTCTGCTCTAGCCTGGGTGACACGCGCGGCTGCGGCCTTCAGGTCGGGATTGGCCTCGAGGGTGCGGGCGACGAGGCTTTTGAGAGCCGGGCTGCGAAAGTCTTCCAGCCAGCCGGTGGCTGCGCTAGGGGCGATCTCCGGGAGGGCTGCCCATTTTTCTGGTGCCAGGGTGCGGACGGCGGCCACGTCTTTTTTGAGACGATCTGCGCCGAGGGGAGGGAGGAGGCCGCAGCCCGTGAGCATGGGGCAGCAGAAAAACAAGCAGGCAAGGCGGAGCGGGCGTGACACAGGAAGCGCAGGCTGCATGGGATGTGGCCTGGGACAAGGTGAAAAGCTCTGCCCAGGCTGCCGAGATGGCTGATGGCTGCCAGGATGGGCTGGCGGGCGGCGTTTAAGGCGATGTGCCCTCCTTGCCCATGCTACGCTGCTTTTTTCTGACCTGTCTGACTTTCTGGCTGCAACTATCCCTCTCTGCGGGTTCCCAGGAAAAACCGGACATCGTTTTCATCCTCGCTGATGACCTGGGCTGGGCGGATGTGGCCTTTCACGGAGGCCATGCGCCGACCCCCCATCTGGACCGCCTACGGCAGGACGGGGTGGAATTGACCCATCACTATGTGGCCCCAGTCTGCAGCCCCACACGCACCGGGCTGATGACGGGCCGCTGCTGGAGCCGCTATGGGGTGACTACCCCGCAAAATGAGCGCGCCCTGCCCTGGGATACGGTGACGCTGCCGCGCGCGCTGAAAACGGTGGGCTATGACACTTGCCTGACGGGGAAATGGCACCTCGGGTCTCTGCCTGAGCAGGGGCCAAATCATTTTGGCTTTGATCATTCTTACGGTTCCCTGGCAGGGGGTGTCAGCCCCTGGAGCCATGGCTACAAGGAGGGGGCATTTTCCAAAACGTGGCACAGGAATGAGACTTTGGTGGAGGAGCGGGGCCATGTCACAGACCTCATCGCTGAAGAGGCGGTGCGGTGGATCAAGGCGCGTGGAGATGCCCCCTTTTTTCTCTACGCCCCTTTTACCGCAGTGCACCTGCCGGTGAAGGAACCGGAGGAGTGGGTGGCCAGGGTGCCTGCCTCGATTTCTGGAGAGGTAGCCCGGCACTATGCAGCCAGCATCATGCACCTGGATGATGCCGTGGGCCGCATCCTAGCGGCCCTGGAGAAAAAGGGCCGCCGACACAATGCGATCGTCATTTTCACCAGTGATAATGGTGGCAGCACAGCCGAAAATAATGACCGCAAGTATCCAGATGACCAATGCCCCAACGGCCCGCTACCAGGAAACAATCGACCGCTGCGTGGTGAAAAAGGTAGCGTCTATGAAGGCGGCATCCGCGCGCCCACGCTGCTCTCCTGGCCAGCTAGGCTGAAGCCGGGCCGCTACGATGGCACCGCCCAGATCACGGACTGGATGCCCACGCTCTGCGCCCTGGCCGGTGCCGTGCCGACCATCGCGCAGAGCTGGGATGGCCGGAACCTCTGGCCCCAAATCAGCGGCGCGGAGCCGGTGCGTGAGCGCGCCATTTACACCGTCGGGCCAGGCTTTCGTGCCCGTGCTCTCCATGAAGGTGGCTGGAAGCTCGTGCTGACTCGCAAGGGGGCAGGCAAGGCAGACACAACCTCGACTGAGAAAGTGGAGCTCTTTCACCTCACAGAAGATCCCAACGAGACCACGGACCTAGCCGCCCGCCTGCCTGAGAAGGTCACTGCCCTGCGTGCGCGCCTAGAGCAGATGGCAGCAGCGGATCGCGACTCGGTGGTTCGGGACTAAGAGAGCCAGAACGGCAGACGGCCCGAGTTCACCCCCAGTGAGCACTTGCCAAGTGGGGGAAAAGCCGCAGACTCGCGCCCCTCTCACTCCTCCCCCCACCCATGTCTGCCAAAAAAACCGCTGTTGTCACCGGAGCCGCCGGTTTCCTGGGATCCCACCTGACGGACCGCCTGCTGGCCGAGGGCTTTCGGGTCATCGGCATGGATAACCTAGTGACGGGCAATGTGCGCAACATCGAGCACCTCGCGAGCAATGCTGATTTTGACTTCATCAAGCATGACGTGACCAAATTTATCTACCTACCGGGAAAGGTAGATTTGATTTTCCACTTCGCCTCCCCGGCCTCGCCCATTGATTACCTGCAAATCCCCATTCAGACCCTGAAAGTAAGCTCTCTCGGCACTCACAATGCCCTGGGCCTAGCTAAAGAGAAGGGGGCCACCTTCCTCATTGCCTCCACCAGCGAATGCTACGGCGACCCGCTGGAGCATCCGCAAAAGGAGACCTACTGGGGGAATGTGAACCCCATCGGCCCGCGCGGCTGCTACGACGAGGCCAAACGCTTTGCTGAGGCCATGACCATGGCCTACCACCGCGCCCACGGGCTAGACACAAAGATCGTGCGCATCTTCAACACCTACGGTCCACGCATGAGACTGGAGGATGGCCGTGTGGTGCCCGCCTTCATCGGCCAAGCGCTCCAGGGCAGACCGCTGACCGTATTCGGTGATGGCTCGCAGACTCGCAGCTTTTGCTATGTCTCTGACCTCATCGATGGCATCTTCAGACTCTCTCAAAGTAGCTATCACGAGCCTGTGAACATCGGGAACCCGAGAGAGATGACCGTATTGCAGTTCGCCCAGGAAATCCTCAAGCACACCGGCACCAACCTCCCCATCATCCACAAAGAACTGCCCACAGATGACCCGAAAGTGCGCCAACCTGACATCACACTGGCCCGTCGCCTGCTCGGCTGGGAGCCCAAAGTGGAATTTGAGGAGGGGATCAGCCGCACCGTCGCTTATTTTCGTGACTTTCTTGCAATCAATTCTTGATGCCCCCGCCGGTTTGCGAATAAAAGCAGAATTAATCACGTGCCCCCCGCGTGCGACCAACTCAACGTGCTGAAGCTGTGACCACCCCCCGTTCCACCATGAAGCTGCCCCTTTTCCTCCTCACCGTCGTTTTCACTGCCGCCGGAACTCAACTCCATGCGCAATCAGGTCCGGCAGTGAAGGTGAAAACCAGTTCCCCCAAAGTATCGAGCATCCAGACCCCGATGTTCCAGGCGGCCAACACGCCTAACCGGAACTGGCGCCCCAAGGAGTGGCTGGAATTTGATACCGAGATCGCCATCACGCTGCCAGCTTCTGAGGGCGGGCGTAGAGGCAGCCTCGGCTCCATGACCATCAATTACTACGTCGCCATGAATGCGCCGACGAAAGAGGGTAAATTCCCAATGCTGAAGGGAACCATCAACTACCTTGACATCCCTGCCGGTGAGAAGTGTCACGCCCTAGCCTACGTCACACCTGCCACCCTGCAGCGGGTGCTTGGCAAAAGTGGCTTTACCACGTCTGATGTGAAAGCGGCTGCTATCGAAGTCGTCGTCGAGGGAACGGTCGTCGCTGGTGAAACCACAGTGCCGGGAAGGTGGTGGGAGAAAACGGAGAGTTTTGAAATCACCGAGAACGCTGTATTGAGCCGCAAAGAAACTCCCTTTGACATCCTCTGGGGAGACTATGATCTGCCCACAAAATCCAAGTAAGCCTACAGGCATTCCTAGCTCACCAAGCCTCATCTGGCGCAGCATCCTTTCCTAATCGCATGGCAGATAGCAAAAGCATCGCAGTCCTGAACCTGGGTTCCCAGCGTCTTTCAGGAGCCATTTTCTCCAGATCAGGTGGAGACTTGGTGCTCAAGAAATATGAATTTGTGGATATGGCGGGTGATCCCACCGTGGATGCCACACGCATTCCGCAGCTCAAGGTTGGTATCCAAGAGCTAGCTGCCCGCCTGAAACTCAAGTCCTCATCCGTCTGGTATGCTGTGGCTGGACATACCGTTTTTAGTCGTTTCGTGAAGCTCCCCCCCGTGCAGGATGATCGGGTGGCGCAGATCGTCGAATTCGAGGCACGCCAAAACGTGCCATTTCCCATCAACGAGGTCGTCTGGGATTACGAATTTTCCTCCGAAGGAGGCGTGGAGACAGAGGTGGTCATCGTAGCGATGAAATCGGATGCCCTGGACGAGATTGATGACCAAGTAGCGCAGGCCAAAATCGCCACCTCAGGGGTAGATGTCGCTCCCCTAGCGCTCTACAACGCATTTCGTTACAGTTACCCAGATGTGGACGAGCCCTGCGTCCTGATCGACTTAGGGGCTAGGTCCACGAACATGGTGTTTATCGAGCCTGGACGCTTTTTTATTCGCAACTTCCTGGTTGGCGGTGCCTCCATTACCTCCGCTGTAGGCAAGGAATTTAGCATCGGTTTCGCTGAGGCGGAGACGCAAAAAATCCATCGCGGCTTTATCGCACCTGGAGGCGCTGTCATGGATCATGATGATCCTGAGATCGCAGCTCTCTCCAAAGTCATCCGCAATGCGGCCTCCAACCTGCACACTCAGGTCATGAGGACCATTACCTTCTACCGCAGCCAGCAGGGAGGCTCCCAACCTAAGCGTGTTTTCATCACTGGCGGTGGTGCTCTACTTGGAAACATGGTCTCCTTCCTTGAGGAGAAGCTGAAGCTACCCGTTGAGGTCTTCAACCCTCTACGCGGCGTCCAAGTGGATCGCGGCGTGAAGGCAGATGTCGCAGCGGCAGATGCGCCCTTCCTCGGGGAACTTGTCGGATTGGCTCTTCGCTCCTCTGGGGGCACACCCTGTGAGGTTGAGCTTCAGCCGACCAAGGTAAGAAATGCCCGTGATGCTGCCCGTCGGATGCCTGCACTTATCTTCGGCATGTTGCTTTTCTGGGCTGCATTTGCCACTGGCATATACCACTACCAGAATACGGAGCGCGTGACCCGCGAGAAGCTATCCGTGATGAATGCGGAAAACAACCGCCTCAAAACGCTGGCCGCAAACATTGCCAACCTTGAGACACAACAGGCCCAGTACGCAGCCCTCAGCAGGCAGCTTGAGCAAGCAGTCGCCGAGCGCTCCTTTTGGGTTCGCTTGCTAACTGATCTCAACGCTCAATTTGATAACGATATGATTTGGCTCACCCTGGTGGAGCCCCTGAAAAACGGGAAATCCATCACACCGCAACTGCTTGGGCAAGGGGAATCCTCTGGTGACAGAAAAGATGATGCCGCACCGGCAGCCCCTACTTACAGCTTGAGGATGCAGGGGCTCTACCGGAAAAACGAACAGGGCGAGCAAATCGTCTATAAATATGCCTCTGCCTTGGCAAAATTGCCTTGGTTTGATATCGCAGACTTTGAGGACAAACGCGCTGAGTTCGTCAGCGCCCAAAGCGGTGTCGAGGAAGACCGCCATGCCTATACTTTCAAAATCGAGCTGCCCCTCAAGCAGACCATGAACTTCAAAGACTGATGAGCTGGATCCAAGACAACAAAGGGCCCGCCGCGATTCTCGGACTTACGGGTGTGGGCGTGATCGGACTAGGCGTGATGCTATTCAATGCCTGGTCGGGTGCTACGAGTGCGCAGGAGGAGTTTGACCTCGTGAACACGAGCCTTGCGAGGTTAAAATCCTCGCCTTTGGCTCCGACACCGGAAAACCTTGAGCAGAAACAAAAGCTCGTAAAAGCTTATGTCGATGAGGTCGGTAAGCTCTCACTGGTACTCTACAAGCTACAACCGGAGGACAAACCAACTACCAATACCGAATTCCAGGCTAAACTCAAAGCTAGGATCGCAGAGATCCGAAAACTAGCCGGAAACAAACTCCCAGCAGATTTCAATCTAGCTTTTGATCAATACACGAGTGAGCTGCCAAAATCCGATCAAGTGGCTGCGCAGCTTTCCACCTACCTGGATTCTGTGGAAGAGATTGTAAAGCTCGCGGTGAAATCGGGTGTGCAGTCGATTCTGCTTTTTGAGCGTTCTCCGCTTCCTTCGGAAAAGGGGGAGCCAGATAAACCCAAACAAACAACCACCAAAAGCAAAGCTAAAGGCGCTGCCGTTCAGCCATCTGCCACACCGCCAGCCACGAATA
>JAIWOJ010000142.1 GCA_020216965.1 Prosthecobacter sp. | reverse complement strand
TGAGCAGGTCCTCAGCCCAGTCCCGCAGCTCACCGCGTAGCCAATGCTCGAGCGGGACACCAAAGCCGCGCTTGGGGCGGTCAATCATGGCCTTGGGCACATGGCGGTAGAGCGTCTCGCGCATGAGCCACTTGCCTTTGCCACCGCGCACCTTCATGGAGAAAGGCACCCGCCAGGCAAACTCTATCAGGTTCGTATCCAGCAGTGGGATGCGGCCTTCCAAGCTGACGCCCATCGCGGCACGGTCCACTTTGACCAAAATATCCCCAGGCAGGTATGTCTCCATATCCAGGTGCATCATGCGGTGGGTGAAATCGCTGACGCGCGGCCAGCCGCGTGTGTCAGTGATGCTGGTGTCGCGATCATGCCCGCCAATCACGATCTCTTCAGGCCGCTTCCAGTGGGACATGAGGGTGAGGTAAAGCGACTCCATGCCCGGCGCGGCGACGACTTCCGCCAGCTTGTGCAATTTATCGCCAAAGGGCACATGGCGGAGGCGCTTGGGCAGCATGGGCTTGGCGAGACTGCCAAGGCCATTGAGCACGCCAGGCGGCAGCACGGTCATCGCGGCAGCAGTCAGCTTTTTCAGCGCTGGCGGCATCCAGGCAAATTTATCCCAGAGATTGCGGCCCACGAAATAGCGCTCGTAGCCGCCAAACAGTTCATCGCCCGCATCACCACTGAGGGCCACGGTGACATGCTGGCGCGCCATTTTGCAGACAAGGTAGGTGGGGATCTGCGAGTAGTCGCTGAAGGGCTCGTCATAGAGGGCGGGCATCAGCGGGATGGTGTCCAGCGCATCCTGACCGGTGACATACATCTCCGTGTGGTCAGTCTTCAGATGCTGGGCGACCTCTTTGGCGAACTGCGCCTCATTGTATTCCGGCACATCAAAACCGATGGTAAAAGTGCGCACAGGCCGCGTGCTCTGTGCCTGCATCATCGCCACGATGAGAGAGCTATCCACCCCACCGGAGAGAAAGGCCCCCAGCGGCACATCAGCCACCATGCGCATCCCGACGGCTTCTTTGAGCAGGGCTTCAAAGGTATCGATGGCCTCACGCTCGCTGCCGGTGAAAGGATGGTCGAGGCCGTGCTCAATCACCTGACGGAGATCCCAGTAGAGCTGAGGCGCGGGCTGATCGGTGGGTGCCTTGAGCGAGATGAGCGAGGCTGGCGGCAGCTTGTGCAGCCCCTGGTAGATGCACCAGGGATCGGGGATGTAGTTGAAGCGGAGCAGGGCGCAGATGGCATCGCGATGGATCGGCGCATCAAAGCCAGGCAAGGCGCGGATGGCCTTGAGTTCGGAAGCGAAGACGAAGGTGCCCCCCAGCCAGCCGTAATAGAGCGGCTTTTCGCCGAGGCGGTCACGGCCAAGCGTGAGTGTGCGCTCCTCCCTGTCCCAAACCGCAAAGGCAAACATGCCATTGAAGCGCTTCGTAGCCTCTGTGATGCCCCACTGGCGAAAGGCAGCGAGCATGATCTCCGTGTCCGAATGGCCGCGCCAAGTGTGGCCGTGCTTTTCGAGGTCAGCGCGCAAATGCTGGAAGTTGTAGATCTCGCCATTGAAAACGATGACGTAGCGCCCATCCGCGCTGGTCATGGGCTGATGGCCGAGCGGGGAGAGATCGAGAATGGAAAGACGCCGATGTCCGAGGGCGATGCCGCTTTCCGCATCGACCCACGCGCCACTGTCATCAGGACCACGCAGGACAATGGCATCCGTCATCCGCGTGACTTCGGCAGTCATCTGATCCGATGACTTTGAGCGTGGAAGAGTGAAGTAACCTGCGATGCCGCACATGGGGAGAAGGAAAGCAAAGATTATTCTAGAGACATCATAGCACGCCGTTCATCAAGCCGACGCGGGTGATTGAACCCAAGCAGCCGCACCGTGGCGCAGCCCACTTCGGTGAGACCTTCAATACGCGGCCCCTCAAAGCGGAAGTGATCCGACCACCGATCCTTCCGGGGATGAAATAAGGGAACAAGCTTGCCATTTTCCAATGCGGCTATGTTGCTGCCTTTGCTGGCATTGCACGCAGCACAGGCTTGGGCAAGATTGTCAGGCGAAGTGGTGCCACCATGTTTTTCACTGATGATATGGTCGATCTGGAAACCGAAGAAGGTATCCTCTTCATGAATGAGGCAATATTCGCAGCGCCTCTGCGCGCGTGCCATCACCAGCCGTCTCAATTCAGCGCTGATGTAGGTTTCACTCACCACGTTGAAGGGTTCGAGCCTTGGCCTTGGCCATGCGCATCAGGTGTTCGAGCTCCAGGTAATCTTCAAGCTCACTTGCCTCATCTGCCGTGAGGCTATCTGCCTTTTTCTTTTGGATGAGCTCATCCACTCGTGCTTTGGCCTCAGAAGATGGAAAAAAAGCCAGAACACTCTGGCTGGTCGTGCCTGAGGCAATAAAGGAGATGATTTCTTCGTGAGCTTTTGTCATCTAGTCGAGAAATCAAACATACTGAGGAAAGAAGCGCAAGCAACCTAGGGGCATAGCGAAAGGTCACGGAGAGTCATGCCGCATGACTTCGTCAAAACGCGCCAGCACGCTCGCGAGGGAAAAGTGTTCGCTGATGCGTTGGCGGCCTTTTTCACCCAGGGCACGGCGCTCGGCCTCGGGAAGCTGGAGGAGGCGCAGGCAGGCTTCGGCGAGCTTGGTAGGATCTTGGGCAGGGACGAGGGTGCCTGTTTCGCCCATGACCCAGGCCGTGTCGCCAATGTCTGTGGCGACGACAGGCACGCCGCAGGCCATGGCCTCGCCGACGACGTTGGGGAAGCCTTCGCCGAAAGCGGAGGACGAGACGGCGAGGTCGAGAGATGCGGTCAGCTCCGGGATGTCGGCGCGCTCCCCCAATAGGTGGACGTGGTTTTGCAGACCAAGCCTCTGGATGATCTGGGTCAGTTCTGGATTGCTGGCATCCACGCCCGTGCCGACGAGCAGGAATTCAGCCTGCGGCAGGGTTTTGGCGATGATGGCCGCTGCTTCGAGGAAGGTGGGGTAGTCCTTCATCGCCGCGTAGCGGCCAAACCGACCGATTTGAAGACGATGAGACGTGGAGATAGGAAGGCGTGGAGACCACTTTTCCAAGTCAAACCCGTTCGGGATGAGTTGCGTCTTTGTGCTCGTGTAGCCGATGGCCTCGTGCTGGCGGGCGCTGAGTTGGGAATTGTAGGTGATGACCTCTGCCAAAGGGGCAGCCCATTTGAGTGATTGGATGACCCTGGCTGAGCCGCGTTTTTCCAAGCTCAAATCGTAAAGCGACTGGCGGATGTTCCAGATCACGCGCCCTTGGCCGAGGCGGAAAAGCTTCACCAAGACTGCCGCCAAGCAGCCATGGTACATCCAGCCCATGATGAGCGTAGGCCGGATCTGCCAGGCGAGCTGGAAGAGGCGGATCAGGGCCCGCAGCGTGGGTTTGCCCGCGGGCATGTCCAGGCTGTGAACCTGCGCCCCAGCTGCGCGCAGAGGCTCCATGTATTTGCCGCCGGAGGTGAGGGAGATGACGTGGTGCCTGGAGGTGCAGTCGCCAGACTGTGGCGAATCCGCTGCCGGGCTCTGGCGGACGCGCCTACCTGTCAGCCCGGTGATGATCTGCGTGAGCATCATCTCTGCCCCGCCAGTGCCGAGGCCGGTGGTGAGCCAAAGAACCTGGTCAGCGCAGTCGCTAGACAGCGGCGAATCGGCAGCCGCCTTCTGGCGAACGCGCTTACAATGCGCGGCCGTGCTTTCGACCATGCGTTCGATGGTGAAATGTTGCACGATGCGCTGGCGGTTTCTTTGACCGAGATCGTGGCGCTCTTCTTGAGGCATCGACAAAAGCAGGCGCATGTGAACGGCCAATGCTTCGTAGTCGCCCGCAGGGAAGACGCGCAGAGGATCATCCAGCAGCCAGGCAGAATCACCGACATCGCTGGCGATCACAGGCAGGCCGCAGGCCATGGCCTCGCCAATGACATTGGAAAAACCCTCACCGTAAGCTGAGGTGCTGACCAGGCAGTCAAAGCTAGGATACACGTGGGTCAGATCATCCTGGGCAGGCCGCCATTCCAGGCGCGAGGTGATGCCCAGGCTCTCGGCCAATTTTTTCATGCCATCCGTGTAGGCCGCATCGCCATGGCCCACGATCACGCCGTGGGCATCTGGCACCAGGGCCAGGGCACGCAGGAAGGTGGCGTGGTCCTTCATCGGATGCAGGCGGCCGATGAGGGCAAAGGTCAAAGCACGCGGGGATGGGCAGCCATGCGTGTCGCTGAATGATAGAGATGGCTGAAAGCGTGCGACGTCGATGCCATTGGGCACGACCGCGAAGGAATCCTCAGGATACCCCTGCTGGATGTAGTAGCGGCGGCCCGCTCGTGAATTGGCGATGATGAGATCCGCGAAGCCGGAAAGCAGGCAGTTTAGCCGGAAGCTGAGTTTTCCCAAAAGGCCCCAGGTGGCCGCGTCTGTCCGCGAATCACGGATGCCCCAGATCACCTTCGGAAAGCCACACAGAGGCTTCAAAAAAAGCGCCATCAGGTTGGACTCATGCAGGTAGCCATGGATCACATCTGGGCGCAGTTGACGCACCGCATGGACGAGGCGGAGGAAAAATCCGGCAAGATCCCAGCGGTGCCGTTTGCCGATGCAGACGGTCTTCACGCCCGCGGTGCGCAGCTCCGCCTCAAAGGGGCCAGGGTAAAAATGCACCACGCTGACGCTGAAATCCTCCCGCGCGGCGAGCGCCCGCGTCAGGGTGACGAGCTGACGCTGCGCCCCACCGTGACCGAGATCACGGATCAGAAAAGTCAGGCGACATGGTAAAGCGGGCGGCAAGCCGGAATGATAATCTCTAGAATAAAATGCTGGCAATGGCGGATTGTCAGGAAAGACAACGCGCGCGTTGACCACCGGGGGATCTTCCCCAGGCCCGCTAGCCCCTTACGCCCAGCTCATGAATCGGCGGCCAAGAGAGGCTGTGTCGTGGTCTCGGCGGCTGGAACACCATGTTCCAGGAAAGCGCTCTGGAGGCTTTGTCACAAAGCCGTCACGCTTGAGGACTTGGAGATAAAGTGGGCTGAGGGGATGTGGTGGGTGCTTGCTATGAATCGTGATGAATCTCCTGATCCGATCGCCCCGGCACCACACCCGCTGGGCAGGCTGATGCAGTGGCTCGCGGTCTGCCTGCGGGTGTATCTGCTGCTGGCCTCGGTGGGAATGATCGCCACAGGCTTTAAGCTGGCCGCAGGGGATCAAGCCCGCAGTTTGTTTGAGTTTGCGCGCAATCCTTTTTCCGGCTTGGTGATCGGCACCGTGGCTACCGCGATCATTCAGAGTTCAAGCACGGTCAGCTCGATCATCGTGGGCCTCGTGGCGGGCGGCGTGCCGGTCGAAATTGCGATTCCGATGATCATGGGGGCAAACATTGGCACCTCCCTGACCAACACGATCGTGAGCCTGGGCCACATGCGCGCTGGGGAGGAATTCCGCCGCGCGTTTGCGGCTGCGACGATTCATGATTCCTTCAACCTGCTGAGTGTGGCGCTGTTTTTGCCCCTCGAGATGGCTTTTCAGCCGCTAGAGAGGCTCTCCTACTGGACGAGTGGACTGCTGGCGCGGACGGGGCCGGTAGATGCAACAGAGGCGCAGCCGCACTTGCTGGAGGCAGCGCTCAGCCCAATGGTGAACGGGGCAGCCGATCTGGCTCAAGCCTGTGCGCCGAAGGTGGTGGCTGGCGTGCTGCTGGCCGTGGCCGGTGTGGCTGGGATCCTGCTCGTAGTCATGGCGCTATCCAAGCTGCTGCGGCGCATCATGGTGGGGCGGGCTCTGAAACTGCTGAGCGCCTCCATGGGCCGCGGGCCGGTGAGTGGGATTCTTTTTGGCACCGGCATCACGGTGCTGGTGCAGTCATCCTCCACGACGACGAGCCTGGTGGTGCCGCTGGCCGCGACGGGCCATTTTAGCCTGCGGCAAGTGTATCCCTTTACCTTAGGCGCGAACATCGGCACCTGCATCACCGCGCTGCTGGCAGCGGCGGCGGTGACGGAAGGGAACGCGCGCTTTGCCCTGGAGATCGCCTTGGTGCATTTCTGGTTCAACGTGCTGGGCGTGGTGGTCATCTACGGCATCCCTTTCCTGCGCGATTTGCCGATCCGCTGCGCAGAGTGGCTGGCTGAAATCTCCATGCGCAACAAGCTGTGCGCACTGGGCTACATCGCTACCGTTTTTTTCATCGTGCCTGGGCTACTGCTAGGGCTGACGCGCCTGCTGGAGTAGAGCCTAGCTCGAG
>JAIWOJ010000141.1 GCA_020216965.1 Prosthecobacter sp. | reverse complement strand
GCCGGGCCGGTGATGGAGCGGTCCACATGCGACTCAGCCGCGAGGTGCATGACATGCGTGATCTGATGCCTGCGCACCACCTCCACCACGCCCGCTTTGTCGCGCAGGTTCACTTTTTCAAAGGCATAGCCTGGATGCTCTGCCATGCCGGTGAGGTTCTCCAGATGCCCCGCGTAGGTCAGGCAGTCCAGATTCACCAAGCGCCGAACGCCGGGCTGCTGCGCGAGAAAACGCACGAGGTTGGAGCCAATGAAGCCCGCGCCTCCGGTGACAAGCAAATTCATGAACCGTAACTACAGGCATCCCACCGCTGCAACAATGCTTGTGGATGCCACCAGCCGGTGCGAAAGCGGGTCCACAAAAGCCCCGAATCCTTCGATCGTGCGGACTCCGAGCAGCGTCATGTCCCCAGGCTCGGCAAAGACGACTTCATCGTTCGTTTCAAAGCCGTCCGTGGACAGGATCGCATATCCAATCTGACGCGACAATCGCTGTCCTGTGGCGGTGACAAAGTGCTTCGTGCGTCTCGGCGTGATGCCCACGGAGGTCAGCACATCCCCAGGCAGCCATGACAGTTCCGACCCCGTGTCCACCAGCGCCTCCACAGGTGGAGAAACCATCTCTTCGCGTTTCGGATTGGTGGCCCTCAGGGGCAGTCGAAACATACTCATAGGAAATGATAAAGCATGTGTTCAGGCAAACTCAAGCGGCCGTCAGCCCCACACGGCGGACCTCCGCCGCCAGGTCGGACAAATACTCGCGATACTCGCAGTTCGGCATGGCGGCCACCAGGGCCTCAAAGGCTTCCAGGCTCAGGAAGCCGCGCCGCAAGGCCGCCTCTTCCGGGCAGCCCAGCTTCATGCCCTGGCGCTTTTCGATGGTCTCCACATACGACGAGGCCTCGTGCAGGCTGCTGCTGGTCCCGGCGTCCAGCCACACCGTGCCGCGGCTCATGCGCACCACCTGCAGGTGGCCCTGGGCCAGATAGGCTTTGTTCACGTCCGTGATCTCTAGCTCCCCGCGCGCCGAGGGCTTCAGGGAGCGGGCGATTTCCACCACCTGCGGGTCGTAAAGATAGGCACCAGGCACGGCAAAGTTGCTCTTCGGCACGGCGGGTTTTTCCTCCAGCGAAACCGCCCGGCCCTTCTCATCAAACTCTACCACCCCGTAGCGCTCGGGATCGTTGACGTGGTAGGCAAACACCGTCGCCCCGCCTTGAAAATCCCGCACCGCCCTGGGGAAGGCGTCACCGGCAAAGAAGATATTGTCCCCCAGCATTAGGGCCACGGGCGAACCGGCGATGAAGCTTTCGGCAATCAGGAAGGCTTCGGCAATGCCAGTCGGCTTTTCCTGCGTCCGATATTCCAGCCGGATGCCCCAGGCGCTGCCATCCCCCAGCAGGGTCTGAAAACGAGCCTGGTCCTGCGGCGTGGTGATCAGGCAGATGTCACGGATGCCCGCCGCCATCAGCACCGTCAGCGGGTAATAGACCATGGGCTTGTCATAGACCGCCTGCAGGTGCTTGCTGGCGACCAGGGTCAGCGGATAAAGCCTGGAGCCGGTGCCGCCAGCGAGGAGGATGCCTTTCATATCCGCTGGTGTTTTCTATGATGAGAACTGACAGATCGGTCGAATCCGTCTGATCCAGCCTTATCTGCGGACCATGAAATCTCCGAGGACTAGCACGTCCATCTTTGTCCGCAGGAAGCAGTCAAGCGCCTCTTGGGGGCGGCAGACGACGGGTTCGTTTTCGTTGAAGCTGGTGTTCAGCACCATGGGCACGCCGGTGAGGTCGCGATAGGCGCTGATGAGGCGGTGGTAGCGTGGGTTGGTCTCGCGGTGGACGGTTTGCAGGCGGCCGGAGCCGTCCACATGCGTGGTGGCAGGCACCAGGGCGCGTTTTTCAGCCCGCACCTGAAAGACCTCCATCATGAAGGGCACGTCGTCCTCCTGCTCAAACCACTCGGCCACATGCTCGCGCAAGATGCTGGGGGCGAAGGGGCGGAAGGACTCGCGGCGCTTGATCTTGAGGTTCAGGATGTCCTTCATGTCCGCGCGGCGTGGATCGCCCAGGATGCTGCGGTTTCCCAAAGCACGCGGGCCCCATTCCATGCGGCCCTGGAACCAGCCAATAACCTTGCCCTCAGTGATGGCCTGGGCGGTGGCACGGCAAAGAGCTTCCTCATCCAGCTTCGTCACCGTGCAGCCTTCGGCCTGGAGATCAGCCGCGCGGGCCGCCAGCAGGGATTCCACCTCCGCCTCCGTGGCCTGCGGGCCGACGTAGGCGTGGTCCATGACGAAACGCGGCCCGGCCTCGACCTGCCGCGCCACGACAAACGCCGAACCTATGGCCCCTCCCGCATCGCCCGCCGAAGCGGGCAGGTACATCTGCCGGAAGGGCGTGTTCAGGTACACCTTGCCATTCGCCACGGAGTTCATGCCGCAGCCGCCGGACAGGGCGAGCCTATCGCAGCTATGGCGGCGATGCAGGCCGTTCAGCAGGGCGAAAAACGCCTCTTCATACATGGCCTGGGCGCTGCGGGCGAGGTCACGGTGCCGCTGCTCCAGCGGCTCGTTTTTGCCACGCTCGGGGCCCAGCAGCTCCTCCAGCGCTTCTTTGCGGTAAAGCGTGCCCACCTCAGGGCAGCAGTCGTCCCAGGTGTAATGCACGTCGTCGCTGTGATGGCGGAAGTAGCGCAGATTGAGCCGGTAGCTGCCATCCGCCAGCACCTGCACCATCTGGCGCATCTGCGGCAGGAACTTGGGCTCGCCGTAGGGTGCCAGGCCCATCACTTTGTACTCATCTCCATAATGCGGGAAGCCGAGGAACTGGGTGATGACCGTGTAAAAGATGCCGAGTGAATGCGGGAAGAAAACGCGCCCGGTGATGTCGATGTGGTCGCCTTTGCCGATGCCCCAGGCGCTGCTGGCGAAGTCGCCAAAGCCATCCACCGAGAGGCACACCGCCTCGTCAAAGCCAGACACCAGGTAGGCGGAGGCCAGGTGCGCCAGGTGATGCTCCACCCGGTGAATCTGCGCCTTCAGCCGTTGGCCGGGGAAAGCCGCCTGCAGTTGGTCCTCAAAGCTGGCCGCGCGGCGGATATTGCCCAGGCGCTTGAGGATCAGGCCCAGGCTCGGACGCTTGCGCAGCACATAGAGCGCGCGACGCAGGTTGTTCACCTTCGGGTTCCGATTGATGGCGATGTGATCCACTTCGCCCAGCCCTAGCCCGGCGTCCTGCAGGCACCAGCGGATGGCCTCCGTAGGCATCCCGGACCAGTGCTTGATGCGTCGAAAACGCTCCTCTTCAGCCGCTGCGACGAGTTTGCCATCGACGACCAAGGCAGCGGCGGAGTCGCCATGATAGGCATTGAGTCCGAGGATGATCATGGCTCAGGAAATCCGGGCAAGCTGCCGCCCAAGGTCGCTCTTATACAAAGCGCCACAGCGGCACGTCAGGGGGTTGGTCATCACCTTTTTCAGGGGAAAAAGAGCGCGGACTGTACCATGCAGGGGTGCCCGGCAAAGCACAAACTCGTCGCAAGGAAACATCGCGCTCAATCTCATCTCCCTGGCTGCAACATGGCCGTGCTAGGTGCTGTTTTCCTAAGGCCATGCGCCATATTGCCCTGCTCACATTCGCCCTAGCTACCCTCCTGCCTGCCCAAGACGCACCCTATGATGCCTTCCCCCCTGCGGATCCGCCCTATTATCGCGTGCGCTATGAGGCATCCACCCAGCCCGGCGAGCTGATTTTTCCCGTCAAATACACCGCCTGGATTCCGCCTGGGGTGAAGCGCCTGCGTGGCGTCATCGTGCATCAGCACGGCTGCGGCGTCGGTTCGTGCAAATCCGGCCTCACCGGCGCCTACGACCTGCACTGGCAGGCGCTGGCGCGGAAGCACGGCTGCGCCCTGCTTTCCCCCTCCTATGAGCAGCCGGAGGGGGCCGAATGCCAGAAATGGTGCGATCCACGCAACGGCTCCGGCACGGCCTTTCAGCGTGCCCTGGCCGATCTGGGGGCAAAAAGCGGCCATCCTGAGCTAGCGGAGGTGCCCTGGGGGCTCTGGGGCCACAGCGGCGGCGGGCACTGGGCAGGCGGCATGGTGCTCACCCATCCAGAGCGTGTGGCTGCCGCTTGGCTGCGCAGCGGCGTGCCCCTGCTAACTCCAGATGAAAAGCGCAACACCATCCAGCCACACACCCTCCCGGATGCAGCGCTGAAGGTGCCCATGATGTGCAATCCCGGCACGAAAGAGGGCGTGACGGTGAAGGAAGGCCGCTTCGCTGGGGTCTGGCCGGCGAACGAGGCCTTTTTTAAAGCCGTGCGTGCCAGGGGCGGTCTCATCGGCGTGGCGGTGGACCCGCTCACGGCTCATGAATGCGGCAACTCACGCTACATGGCCATCGCCTGGCTGGATGCCTGTCTGACCGCACGCCTGCCCGAAAAGCCGGGAGCCGCCCTCAGGCCCATGAACCCAAAAAACGCCTGGCTGGCCGCGCTGCTGGGCACGGAAGCCAGCCCCGCCGCCAAGTTCACTGGCGATGCCAGCCAGGCCGTCTGGCTGCCTGATGCAGCCACCGCCCGCGCCTGGCAGCACTATGTCAAAGACACCCAGATCCCAGACACCACCCCACCTCCCGCGCCCACTGGCCTGACAGTCAACGGCAATCAACTCACCTGGCAGGCCACCGCCGACCTGGAGAGCGGCCTCGCCCACTTCATCATTGAGCGCGACGGCCAGCCCATTGCCACCGTGCCGCAGAAACCCGCGAACCCCTTTGGCCGCCCTCTTTTTCAAGGACTGCAATACAGCGACACGCCCGCCTTTCCCCTCGTCCCGATGACCTTCACCGACCCTGCCGCTGAGCCTGGCAAAAAGCACAGCTACCGCGTCATCGCCGTGAATACCACCGGGCTGAAGTCGAAATAAGTCCATTTTTTTGCCTGTCAGAGTTCCAAAGCCCCAGACGTTTCAGCCTGCCCTGCCATGCATTTCGCCACCAAACGCCACCTCGACCGTCGTGCTTTTCTGCGCGGCACAGGCACTCTCCTTTCCCTCCCGTTCCTGGAGGCCATGGTGCCCGCCTTTGCCACACAGGCCCAGGCAGCCGCAGGGCAGCCGCCGCCGCGATTCCTAGCCATGTGTGCCACGCTCGGCTTTCACACCCCTTTCCTTTTTCCGCAGGAAACGGGCGCAGGCTACCATCTCACCCCTTACCTTGAGCCGCTCAAGCACCTGCGGGATGACTTCTCCGTCATCTCTGGCCTGCAACATGCCGAACAAAATGGGGCCAACGGCCACACCTCTGAAATGACCTGGCTAACCTCAGCCAAGCACCCCGGTCTGGCAGGTTTTCGCAATACCATCTCCATTGATCAGCTCATCGCCCAGCAAGTGGGCGTGCAGACACGTTTCCCTAGCCTCGTGCTTGGCACGGGTAGCGAGTCACTCTCCTGGTCTGCCAGCGGCGTGCCTTTGCCAGCAGAGAGCTCACCCTCCAAGGTCTTCCAGCAGCTCTTTGTCGATGGCACTCCGCAGGAGGTCGAGGCGCAAGTGCGCGGTCTCAAGCGCGGGCGCAGCATTTTGGACACCGTGATGGGCCAAGCCAAAAAATTGCGCGGCTCGCTAGGCAGCCGGGATCAGGAAAAGCTGGATGAATACTTCAGCGCCGTGCGTGACCTCGAAGGTCGCCTCGTGCAAAACGAAGCCTGGGCTCAACGGCCCAAGCCCAAAGTCGATGCACGCCCACCTACTGACATCCAGAGCCGCACCGATGCCATCGGCAAAATGCGCCTGATGCAGGACCTCGTCGTGCTAGCCCTGCGCACCGATAGCACCCGCACCGTGACGCTGCGGCTCAACGGCATGAATGCCGTGCCTGAGATCCCCGGCGTCAAGAACGATTGGCATAACCTTTCCCACCATGGTCAAGACGAGGCAAAGATCGAAGAACTGAAAGTCATTGAGCTAGCCGAATTCACCGCCTTTGCTGACTTCCTGAGCAAGCTCAAAGAAGTGCGCGATGGTGAGCGCTCCCTCCTTGATAGCACCGCCGTGCTTTTCGGCTCCAACCTCGGCAATGCCAGCGCGCATAGCACCGCCAATTTGCCCATCGTCCTCGCAGGCGGCGGCTTCAAACACGGCCGACACATCGCTGTGGACAAAGATCGCCATGTCTTCTCCAACCTGTTCGTGAGCCTGGCTCAGCGCATGGGAGTAGAAACGGACGCCTTTGGCTACAGCACGGGTATCCTAGACATCAATCAAGTGGGCTGAGCGCTCGTTTCCAAAGTTGCCTTTGCAGCAGACACCTC
>JAIWOJ010000140.1 GCA_020216965.1 Prosthecobacter sp. | reverse complement strand
GGGCTTTTTTCAGGTGCAAGCGTGAATGGCACTAGGTTAGCTGAGCTTAGTGAAACCACTGCTTGCGGCACGGGCTTCCTTTTTGATAATCGGCAAAATGATTGCCCGCACCTACTCTGCTACTCTCGTCGGCGTTGATGCTCAGGAGGTGGAGATTGAGTCTTATGACGGGGGTGGCACGCCCAAGATGTTCATCGTCGGCCTGCCAGATACTTCGGTAAAGGAAAGCCGTGAACGGGTCACGGCGGCGATCTCAGCCTGTGGGTTTGCGAAAAATGAGGGCACGATCACCGTGAACCTAGCCCCAGCAGACTTGCGCAAAGAAGGGCCGGGCTTTGATCTACCCATCGCCATCTCCCTGATCGCGCATCGGGTAAAGATTCCCATCCCCGCCCTGGCTGAGACGGCGATGATCGGCGAGCTGGCCCTGAATGGGGAACTGCGGCCCGTGCGCGGGCTGCTCGCCGTGGCGCTGGAGGCGCGGCGAAAGGGGCGGAGGCGCTTGATCGTGCCGAAACGCGCCGCTGCTGAGGCCAGCGTGGTCTCGGGCATTGAGATCATCGGCGCGCAGAGCCTGCGTGAGGTGGTGGACTATCTCAAAGGTGAGCTTGAGCTGCCCCCAGAACCCTGCCGTGCGGCTGAGTTCTTTGCGGCGGCGGATTCTTACGAGATCGATTTTGCGGATGTCAAAGGGCAGACTGACGCCAGGCGGGCCATCGAAGTCGCGGTGGCAGGTGGGCACAATTTGCTGATGGTGGGGCCGCCAGGCACGGGCAAAAGCATGATCGCCAAGCGCATCCCGACGATCATGCCAAAGATGAATGAGGCGGAGGCGATCGAGACCACAAAGATCCACAGCGCCAGCGGCCTGCTGAATGAGGCGCGCGCTTTTGTCGCTACCCGCCCCTTTCGTAGCCCGCACCATACCATCAGCGATGCAGGGCTACTGGGCGGCGGCACCAATCCTGGGCCAGGGGAGGTCTCCCTGGCGCATCACGGTGTGCTTTTTCTAGATGAGCTACCCGAGTTCCGCCGCAGCACGCTGGAAGTGATGCGCCAGCCCCTGGAGGATGGGAAGGTCACCATCTCCCGCGCCGCTGGTAGCATGACCTTTCCGGCGCAATTCATGCTGGTGGCCGCGATGAATCCCTGCCAATGCGGTTTTTACGGCGATAGCCGACGCGCCTGCCGCTGCAGCCAGGTGATGGTGCAAAAATATCGCCAGCGCATCAGTGGGCCGCTGCTGGACCGCATCGATCTGCATGTGGACGTGCCCCTGGTGGATCATCAGGCTCTGATCCGCGCTGCCCCTGGAGAGGGCTCTGCCACCATCCGCGCGCGGGTGGAGCGGGCGCGGGCGGTGCAGGCGGCACGTTTTGAGGGCACCCCTGGCGTGCATACCAATAGCGCCATGACGCCCCGTCTAATCAAAAAACACTGCGCTCTTGATGCCGAATGCGCGGGCTTGCTAGAGCATGCGATGGCTCAGATGGGCTTTAGCGCGCGTGCTCACGACCGTATCCTCAAGGTGGCGCGCACCCTGGCCGACCTGAACGGGCTAGAGCAGATCAACGCTGATTGTGTGGCAGAGGCGGTGCAGTACCGCACCCTCGACCGCAATCTCTGGCAGTAGCGGCTGTGATTGCGCTTTCGCCCAGCGTGTTTCCGCGTCTATCGTCTGCGCTCCCCACTCATGAGCTACCCTGAGAAAGCCCGCCGCGTCATCCGCCTAGAGATTGAGGAACTCGAACGCCTGCATGGCAGGATCGGGGATGCCTTTGCCCAGGCGGTGGAGATGCTGCTGGCCTGCCAGGCGCGTGGTGGCAAGATCATCGTCTGCGGCGTGGGAAAAAGTGGCAACATCGGCCGCAAGATCACGGCTACCCTCAATAGCACCGGCGCGCCTGCGGTATGCCTGGATGTGGGAGATGCGCTGCATGGTGACCTGGGCGTGGTGGATGCAGGCGACCTAGCGCTGATGCTGAGCCAGAGCGGCGAGACGGCTGAGCTGCTGGACCTGCTGCCGCATGTGAAGCGCCTGGGCCTGCCCATCATCGCCCTGACCGGGGGCCTGGGCTCCACGCTGGCCTGCCATGCAGACTGCGTGCTGGACACCCAGGTCAGCCAGGAGGCCTGCCCGCTGAACCTGGCACCCACCTCCAGCACCACCGTCATGCTCGTGCTGGGGGATGCGCTGGCCATGGTGCTGCTGGAGGCACGCGGTTTTCAGGCGGAGGATTTTGCCCGCCTGCACCCTGGCGGCTCGCTAGGCCGTGCGCTGCTCACCCGTGTCTCTGATGTCATGCGCACCGGCGCGCAATTGGCCCTCGTGCCGCCGGATAGCACCGTCAGCGCCGCCCTCCATGCCATGACGCAGGCCCGCTCCGGGGCGGCCATCGTCATCGCGCCCGATGGCACCTTGGCGGGGGTTTTTACCCATGGGGATTTCGTCCGCGCCTTCCAGCGCAGCCAGGACATCGCCACGCGCCCGGTGGCCGATTTTATGACGAAAAATCCCGTGACCATCCAGGCCGACCGCCTCGCTGCCGAGGTGCTCTCTACATTGGAAAAAACCCGCATCGATGACCTCGTGGTGCTGGACGTGCAGCATCGCCCGGTAGGCATGATCGACACGCAAGACCTCACCCGCCTGCGGCTGGTGTAGCTCCGCAGTTGAGAAACAGCGCCGCCTCGCGTAGCTGCATGGGTCATGGATCACCCCTCCACCCCCCCTTGGGAGGCCAAAAAGAAGACGGCACCGCGCGGTCTGCTGCGAAAGCTCGTGCTTTGGGGGCTTGCTCTGGGCGTTTTGGCCCTGGTGCTTTCCGGCCTGCGGCCAAAGCCTATCCCGGTAGAGACGGCCACCGTGGCCCGTGGGCCGCTCACCGTGCATGTGGTGGAGGAGGGGAAAACCCGCATCCGTCACCGCTACATCGTCGCTGCCCCGGTGGCAGGCAACATGCGCCGCGTGACCTTGAAGGCCGGCGATGAGGTCAGGGCAGGGGAAACCCTGCTGACCGTCATTGAGCCAGCGCTGGCTCCCCTGCTGGATGCGCGCGCCCAGGCCCAGGCAGAGGCCCGCGTGCAGGCCGCAGATGCAGCCCGGTTGCGCGCTCAGGAGAGTCTGGAGATGGCACGCACGGCGGCAAAGTTCGCTAAAGCCAACTGGGAGCGTGTGCGCAAAACCACAGATGCAGGCAGCATTTCCATCAGTGATCGTGAACTCATTGAGCGTGAGGCGGAGATGCGTGCCCAGGAGGTGCGTGCCGGGGAGTTTGCTCTGAGGGTTGCCGATTACGAACTGGCCCAGGCCAAGGCCGCGCTGCTCAGTCTAGCTGCCCCCGCCGAGAGCATGGCTGCGGTGGAGGTGCGGGCCCCCATCAGCGGGCGCGTGCTGAGGGTGCAGCAAGAGAGCGCCATGACGATCGCCGCAGGCACCCCTATCCTAGAGGTTGGCGATCCCACAGACCTGGAGATTGAGGCAGAGATCCTCTCCCGCGATGCCGTGGGCATCCGCGAGGGCGCTGAGGTGCTGGTGGAGCAATGGGGCGGTGAGGAGGTGCTCAAGGCGCGCGTCCGCCGTGTGGAGCCCGCCGCTTTCACGAAAGTCTCCGCCCTGGGGGTGGAGGAGCAGCGCGTGATCGTGCTCTGTGATCTGGAGAAAAGCCCCGCTGCGGCTGCCCTGGGGGATCGCTTCCGGGTGGAGGTGCGCATCGCCGTCTGGCATGGGCCTGACGTGCTGCTGGTGCCTGGCGGCGCGCTTTTCCGTGAAGGCGGAGATTGGCTCACCTTTGCCCTGCGTGGGGGCAAGGCGGTCAAAACAAAGCTAAAAATTGGCCGCAGTGACGGCAAGATGAGCCAGGTGCTGGACGGCCTGCAAGCTGGGGATGAGGTGCTACTGCACCCCCCTGATACGGTGAAGGACGGTATGGAAGTCGTCCAGCGTGCCTCCGCAGAGCCATCCTAGTGCTGACCAAGCCGTCTTGTCAGCCGAAATGCCAGAACTCGGGTCTTCATCCCGCATACCACCCTACTGGCAGACAGGCGTGTCTGCTTCACGGTTTGACCACAGGCCGCAGAGGGTCCAGACAAGGGTATGAATGGAGCGATCCCTGCCCGCAATATCCTCATCACCGGTGCCAACGGTGTGCTTGGCGCTGCCACAGCGCGCTATTTTCTAGAGCATGACGCGGCCTGCAAGGTGCACCTTGGCGTGCGTTCACGGCATGAGCGGGCTCAGGCGCTGGCGGCTGAGTTTCCTGGACGGGCGCATCTTTGTCCCCTGGAGGTGACCCACCCTGCGGCTTGGGCGCAGGCGCTAGATGTCATCGGCACACGCTCGGGGCCGCTGAATGTGCTGGTGAACAATGCGGGCTATCATGAGGATGCCCTCCTGGCCAGCATGACGCAGGTGCAGTGGCGTGGCGTGCTGGAGGCAAACTTAGATGCCGTCTTCCACGGCTGCCAGGCGGTACTGCGGCCGATGATGGCGCAGCGCTGGGGCAGGATCGTGAACGTGGCCTCCCTCAGTGCCCTGCATTCCCCCGCCGGGCAGGCAAACTACGCGGCCGCCAAGGCCGGGGTGCTGGGCCTGACGCAAAGCCTGGCAAAGGAGACCGCGCGCCTGGGCATCACTGTGAATGCCATCTGCCCCGGCCACATCGAGGGCGCACTGCCTGCGGGCTGGAGTGAGGAGCAGGTGAAGGCCCTGCGGCGGGAGATGCCCATGCGCCGTTTTGCCCAGCCCGTGGAGATTGCCGCAGTGGTTTTCTTCCTTGCCAGCCCTGAGGCGAGCTATATCACTGGCGCGGCCCTGAAGCTCGACGGCGGCCTCCTTTGATCTCTCCTTTTTAGCCCCTGACATAGCCCTATCCTGACCCCTGATGAATCTACGCCAGCGTATCAAAGAAGTGATGGCCAGCGAGCTGATGCTGGAGGTAGGAATCGATGAAATCGAGGATGAAGCGCCGCTTTTCGGGCCCAATGGCATCGGGCTAGATAGCGTGGATGCTCTGCAATTGGTCGTGGCGATCGAGAAGCATTTTAAGCTGAAAATCAGCGATCAAGAGAAGGCGCGTGAGACTCTGCAGAGCGTGGAAAGCATCGCCAAAGCCATTGAGGAAGCAGGGCTGGCCTGAGCAGATGCCTGATGAAAAAGGCGCTGCCCATCCTCCTCAAGTTGGCGGTCACCACGGCGCTGCTCTGGCTCATTTTCCGGGAGCATCGATTTCAGGACAGCATCCTACCGCACCTGCGCGCCCTGGGCACGCATTGGGCCTGGGGGCTGGGTGGGCTGCTCGCGGCGGGCTTGTCGATTTGGCTCAGTGCGGTGCGCTGGCAGGTGCTGCTGCGCGGGCAGGCGCAGGAGGTGCCAGCGGCTGAGGTGCTGCGTGTGACGCTGGTGAGCCATTTTTTTAATATCACCTCTCTGGGTGTGCTGGGCGGGGATGCCTACCGGGTGCTGGCGCTGATGGGCAGGCCGACGGCCCGGCGGCTGCCGCTGATGGTCTCCGTCATGCTGGATCACCTGCTGGGCATGGTGGGCATGGCGCTGCTTTTTCTGTCCTGCCGCTTTGTTTATGTGGAACGCATCAACGCCCTGAGCCGGGAGACGCAGGCGCTGCTTGAGGGCTTTGAGATGTTCATGGGCGGCAGCCTGATTTTCATCCTCCTTTCGGCCATCTCCTTTACCCCGCGCCTCTACAACTGGGGGGAGCGCCAGTGGCCTTGGCTGCTGGGCTACGCGCCGCTGAAGGACTTCGCCACGGCCTGTGATGCGCTCAGGCGAAACTGGCGCGGCTCCCTCTGGGCCACGCTGCTCTCGGTGCTGCTTTTTGCCGCACACTTTCTGTCCTTTCACTGCGCTGTGCGCGCGGTGGGAGGCGCGGCACCGCTTCTTGAGGTGATGGCGGCCATGCCCATCGTGGATACGGCGGCGGGCCTGCCCATCTCTGTCTCTGGCCTGGGCGTGCGGGAAAAGACCTTTGAGGCGCTCATGCACGGCCTCACGGGTCTGGCTGAGGCCACGGCGGTGTCTGCCTCCCTGGTAGGCTGGCTGATGGGCGTGTTCTGGGGGCTCATCGGCGGAGTGCTCTTCCTGCGCGGTGCCTCCAGAACCTTGCCTAGCGCTGCGCTCCCTGCTGAAACCTGACTCTTTTCCGCCAAAAGCCGCCGCTTATGTCCTTGCGCATCGCGATTTCACTCGGAGCCTCCTTTCTCGGCTATGCCACCCATGCGGGCTTTCTGGCACGGCTGCATGAGCTGGGCGTGCGGCCGGTGGCGGTGGGTGGCTCCTCCGCCGGGGCCATCGCGGCGGGTCTCTATGCGGCGGGTTTGCCGCCGGAAAAGGCGCGTGAGGTGGTGACTTCGTGGGACTTCCGCCAGTC
>JAIWOJ010000139.1 GCA_020216965.1 Prosthecobacter sp. | reverse complement strand
CCTTCCTCATGTTGCTGCACCACTCAGGAGCATCTTCTCGGTGGGATGTGTGGTCTTGGCTAGGCTCCATAGCAGCAGCGCCCTACTTTCTCTGCGGTCTGCTAACCATTGGCCCCAAGCTTCAGAAACTTGGCGCAGAGGCCGCTTCAGTCTTCAGTCCGGCACATAGGCAGGGCATCTCTAGCCAAAAGAAAAGCGGTATCTGGGTTCATAGCTGCCCTGTTGCCTTTTTTTTGATTTCCACCCTTGCAAACAGTGCTTGCACTTCTATCCTCGAACTCCGCTTGTGAAATTTTTCACAAGCTCTGACTTCGACATTTTATGGGCAATTTCTTTCCTCGCTGGACCAACTGGCTCCCTCTGAAGCTGGCCGTCGCGGCTGGCTTCATCGTTTTTGGGGTAAGCCTAGCAGTGCCGTACTATTTCACGCCGAAGTACACCCGTGTGGGCTACGAGCCGACGCAGCCCGTGCCGTTTTCGCACAAGATTCACGCGGGCCAGCTAGGTCTGGACTGCCGCTACTGCCATTCTTTTGCGGAAGTCTCTAGCCACGCCAACGTGCCGACCAATCAAACCTGCTTCAACTGCCATGGGCCGGGCAAAGGCAATATCAAATCTGCCTCGCCCAAGCTGGAAAAGGTGATCAAGGCTGCAGAAACAGGCAAGCCCATTGAATGGGTGAAAATCCACAAAGCCCCAGACTATGTCTATTTCAATCATAGCGCGCACCTGAACCGGGGTATCTCTTGTCAGAGCTGCCATGGACAGGTCAATGAGATGGAAGTCGTCAAACACGCTGAGCCGCAATCCATGGGCTGG
The DNA here is from genome assembly GCA_020216965.1 of Prosthecobacter sp. Classification (GTDB taxonomy): domain Bacteria; phylum Verrucomicrobiota; class Verrucomicrobiia; order Verrucomicrobiales; family Verrucomicrobiaceae; genus Prosthecobacter. Next base: position 5,583 of record JAIWOJ010000139.1, on the reverse strand, counting down.
TGCCTGGAGTGTCATCGCAACCCTGAGGCGAAACTGCGCCCGCTCGATCAAATCACCAATCTCAATTACAAGCCGGAGCAATTGGATCGCGCGGCATTCTATGGCAGCCTGTTGGCTAAAGGCGTCAAAGCTGAAGAGATCGCCTCCACCATTCAAGAGGGAGGCACCGCCTCTAAACTGGAAGAAATCCTAGCTCTCGCCAGTGGCACCTACGGTGAAAAAGTCACCCAGCTAGAGGTGGGATCACAACTGAAGAAGCACTGGCAAGTGCAGCCCCCAGAGAACTGCACCACCTGCCACCGTTGATCGCCAAGCCCATTTCCCTGCTCAGAGACACCCTTTTTTCAAAGATTGCCCGCCCATGAAACGCAACTGGATTCACCCCGAGGAGCCGCAGACCGGCAAGCGCTACTGGCGCAGCCCCGCCGAACTCGAGCGCCGCTCGGAGTTCCTCTCGAAACTCGGTGTAGAATTTCCAGCGGGCGATACCCTCACGGAGGAAGAGGCAGGTCAGTCCCGTCGTCATTTCTTGCAGTTGATGGGTGCCTCCGTGGGCATGATGGGCCTAGCCTCCTGCCGCAGACCTCTCACACATATCCTGCCCTACACGAACCATGTGGAGTGGGTCATCCCAGGCAAACCGCTGCTCTATGCCTCCGCGATGCCTACCCCCGCAGGTGCCGTGCCGCTGGTGGTGACCACCCATGAGGGCCGCCCTACTCACTTAGCCCCCAATCCACTGCATCCCATCGGCGGAGGTCTCAGCAGCTTTGCCCAGGCCAGCGTGCTTGATCTTTATGACCCTGAGCGCTCCCAGACGCCTCTAGTCAGCGGTAAAACTGCCGACTGGGCAGCAGTGAACCAGGCTCTAGAGGCAGTGGTCGAGGCGGCGAAAAAAGATGCAGGAGCCTCCCTGGCCGTGGTCACTGGACTCACGACTTCCCCTACCCAGCATCGCCTGCTGGCAGAACTCAAGAGTGCCTTCCCCCAGGCAAAACTCTTTGCCTATGAAGCCGTGGGTAGCGAAGGCCAAACAGCCGCCCACAAAGAAGTGCTGGGAGCCACGACAAAAACCTTTGTCCGCTGGAGCAAAGCGCTGCGCATCCTGTCTCTAGACTGTGATTTTCTCGGCTTGGATCCCGTCGCAGGTGAGGCCGTGAAGCATTTCACCAATCAGCGTGCTAAGGATAAAGCGGCTGGAGACATGAATCGCCTCTACGCCCTAGAAAACCGTTACACCCTCACCGGTGGCATGGCGGATCATCGCAAGCCTCTCGCGGCCAGCCTCATCCCAGCCGCAGCAGGCATCATTGCTGAATTGCTAGACATCAAAGAGGGGGCTGCCCTCGCCGCGAATGCCCCAGCCGGGCTCAAAGAGTGGCTAGCACCCGCAGTGCGTGACCTCATCGACCACAAAGGCAAGTCCGTCGTCATCGCTGGCAGCCGGTATGGTGCCGAGGTCCATGCCTTGGTCGCGGCCATCAATAATGCTCTCGGTGCCTACGGCGCCACCATTGAACTCCTCGAAAACGGTAAAGAAACCCCACTTGGCTCCGCTGCTGAGCTGGAATCAGCCGTGGCCGCAGGTGCTATTCAGACCCTCGTTTCTCTCACGCCAGCCAACCTGCTCTTTGATGCACCCGCTTCTCTGACCACGGCGCTCCAGGAAAAGGGAATCCGCCTCATTCACCTTGGCCATTTGCCGAATGAAACCGCGCGCGCCGCTGCGCTACACATCCCCGCTGCTCACTACCTTGAGGCTTGGAGCGATGTGCGTGCCGCCGATGGCACCTATTCGGTCGTACAGCCGATGATTCAGCCCCTGTACGATGGGGCTAGCGAGATCGACGTGCTTCTCGCCCTCCTCAGCCGCAAGAAACTTGGCCCCGTCCAGGCTCCGACTGACGGCTCCGCTCCCGCTGAAGATCCTGCCTACCAAGCCGTTAGGGACACCTTTGCGACCGTGGCAGGCAGCCTTGATGAGGTGAAATGGAACCTTACCCTGCGCGATGGTTTCCTAAAAGACTCCAGTTATGTGAAATCCTCTGGCGTGATCAACACGGCTTCCGTAGCCGCGATTGTCGGCAAAGCCAAAGCCCCAGCCGCCCCGAGCGCGGAAGCGATGGAGGTCGTGCTCACGCCAGATGCAGCCGTCTATGATGGACGCTACATCAACAACGCATGGCTTCAGGAATCCCCAGACCCCATCACAAAGCTATCTTGGGATAATGCAGCCTGGATCGGCAGTGTCACCTTCCGCAGCCTGGGCCTGAAAAATGGTCAAATGGTCAGGATCACCCTTGGCGACCGTAGCCTAGACATTCCCGCCATCGAAGCACCTGGTCACGTTCAGAATAGCATCACCATCCCACTCGGTTACGGTCAGAAGCAGCTAGGGTTTGTCGGCTCAGACAGCCATGGCAAGGGGCGTGGTTTCAATGCTTATCCTCTGCGCAGCAGCGCCAGCCAATTCATCCTTACGGGCGCAAAGCTAGACCTCCTGAAAGAGACCTACACCCTGGCCATCACCCAGGACCAAAACACCATGGAGGGCCGCGCCCTTTACCGTGAGGCCACCTTGGAGACCTTTGCCAAAAAGCCTGACTTTGCCGCGAAGACCGGCATGGACAGCCATATACCTGAGAACATCTCCTTTTATAAAGGGCAGATCGGCAGGAAAAGTGATACCAACCCGGATGGCTTTGATTATGAGCGCAAGCACCAGTGGGGCATGGTCATCGACCTCAGCAAGTGCATCGGTTGCACCGCCTGCCTCATTGCCTGCCAGAGTGAAAACAACATCCCCGTGGTCGGTAAAGATCAGGTCGTCAAAGGCCGCCTCATGCAGTGGATCCGCATGGACCGTTACTTTGCCACCCATGAATGGGGTGAGCAGAAGGCGAAATCGGATGATGTGCATATCGACCCCACCGCTGAGCAGCTAGAAAATGCGGAGATGGTCATGCAGCCCGTTGCCTGTCAGCAGTGTGAGTCCGCTCCCTGTGAGACGGTCTGCCCGGTGAATGCTACCGTCCACACGGACGACGGTCTGAACGCCATGGCCTACAATCGCTGCATCGGCACCCGCTACTGCGCCAACAACTGCCCGTACACAGCCCGTCGCTTCAACTGGTTTGATTACAACAAGCGCCCCCTTGACGAACTCTACTGGGGGCCACTCTCCACCCCTGAAAAAACAGGCGTGCGCGAGTCCATTCAGCTTCAGAAAAACCCGAATGTTACCGTCCGTATGCGCGGCGTGATCGAGAAATGCACCTACTGTGTGCAGCGCCTCGAAAATGCTAAGATCAAACAAAAGCAGACCCAGCGGGACTCCAAAAACTTCCGCATTCCCACGGATAGCGTCAAAGTCGCCTGCCAGGAAGCCTGCCCGGCAGAAGCAATTTCTTTTGGCGATCTTGCTGACGAGAAAAGCAGCGTCAACAAGGCCAAGGCTAGCCCGCGCAACTACGAACTCCTGAAATACATCGGCACTCGCCCACGCACGAGCTACCTCGCCCGTCTGCGCAACCCCAACAAGGAAATGCCAGGTGCTGAACACATTGCCGCCTGGAGCGCCCACCAGATTTAATCCCAAGACTTTCCGAAGACATGTCCGCCGAAGCTGCCCACATCCACGAACAGGCTTACACGGGTGCCCCGCGCATTCTTGAGCGTGAGCCCCTGGTCCTGAACAAGCGCTCTTACTCATGGATCACGAATCGCATCTGTGGGATCGTCGAAAACCGCCAGCCACTGCTGTGGTGGATCCTCATGGTCCCTTCGGTTTTGCTCACCGGGCTCATGGTCTTTTGCTTTGCCTATCTCATTAGCACTGGCGTTGGGGTTTGGGGTCAGAAGCAGCCTGTCGCTTGGGCCTGGGACATCACAAACTTTGTGTTTTGGATCGGTATCGGCCATGCAGGCACGCTCATCTCGGCCATCCTTTTCCTGACTCGTCAAAAATGGCGCACTTCGGTCAACCGGGCGGCAGAGGCCATGACCATCTTTGCGGTGATGTGTGCTGGTCTTTTCCCAGCTTTCCACGTCGGACGTGTTTGGATGGTCTGGTTCCTGGCCCCCATCCCGAACGCCAACGCCATCTGGCAAAACTTTAAATCTCCCCTGCTCTGGGACGTGTTCGCCGTCTCTACTTACTTCAGCGTTTCGCTCGTTTTCTGGTACCTCGGTCTTGTGCCCGATCTTGCTACCCTTCGCGACCGTTGCAAACCTGGTCTGCGCAAGGCGCTCTATGGCATTTTTGCCCTAGGCTGGCGTGGTGCCAACCGGCACTGGAGCCACTACGAGACGGCTTACATGCTTCTGGCCGCTCTTTCCACGCCTCTCGTGCTATCTGTGCACTCCGTGGTGTCCTTTGACTTCGCTACTTCGGTGGTGCCTGGCTGGCACACCACCATCTTCCCACCCTACTTTGTCGCGGGTGCCATCTTCGGCGGCTTCGCCATGGTGCTCACTCTCATGATCCCAGTGTCAAAAATCTACGGTCTTGGGGATCTTATCACGCCCAAGCATATCGATAACATGGCGAAAATCATCCTGCTTACAGGCACGATTGTGGGTTACGCCTATTCCATGGAGTTCTTTGTGGCCTACTACAGTGCCAACAAGTTTGAACTTCAGACCTTCATGCTGCGCGGCATCTACGGTCCTTCTACCTGGGCTTACTATTTCATGTTCGGCTTTAACGTCTTTGCGCCGCAGTTGTTCTGGTATCGCCCTTTCCGTCATAATCTTTGGGTTGTCATGTTCGTCTGCATGTGCGTGAACGCTGGCATGTGGTTTGAGCGCTACGTCATCATTGCCACTACCCTTGAGCGTCACCTGGTTCCTGGCTCTTGGCGCACCTATGAGGCTACCTGGGTCGATAAATACACCTTCCTGGGCACCTTTGGCTTCTTTATGATGCTTTTCCTGCTCTTCCTGCGTTTCCTTCCCGTCATCGCCATTGGCGAGGTCAAAGGGGTGCTGCCGCAGAGTGATCCGCATCACCACGACCACGGCAAGGAAGGCATTCAAGAAGAGGATCTCATGGGATATCCTGATCGCCACGTCCCGCGCGAAGCCGCTGCCGCTGCTTGATGTGAAATTTTAACTCAAATCTTAAGTTTCAATGAGCACCCTGAAACGAGTCCATGGCTACCTCGCTGAATTTAACGGCGCTGCCGAGCTATACCATGCTGCCGAACAAGTCCGCGATGCTGGCTACCAGCGCTGGGACGTTCACACGCCTTTTCCGATCCACGGCATGGACAAAGCGATGGGCAATCCCAAGTCTATCCTGCCGAAGCTCGTCTTCGTCGGCGGTATGACCGGAACCTGTGTGGCATTCACGTTGCAGACCCTGACTCAGACCAATTTTTGGTCGAGCATTGGTCTTGGCTTCCTTCAAAAATTGGCTGAGACCTACCCCACAGTGGTCCAGGCCAAGCCAACCGACATCTGTACATTGCCAGCCTTTTTCCCGGTCATGTTTGAGCTGACCATCCTGTTCAGCGCATTCACTACCCTTTTTGGGCTGCTGGCTCTCATGGGCCTGCCGAGGCTGAATCATCCGCTTTTTGC
>JAIWOJ010000138.1 GCA_020216965.1 Prosthecobacter sp. | reverse complement strand
AGACACCACGAATCCCACCACTTTTCTCAATACCTGGGGGCCGCTCACGGGCATCCAGCGCCTGGTCGGCGGGCCTGGCTTGGGCATGAATGACTCCGTCAAGCTCTATGACCAGAATGACAATTTGATCTTCAACTTTACCTACGCCGCAGGTGGCTTTACCCGCTCAGATGGCAGCGCAGCGGCGGGCGGTCACGCGGGTGCTTCTGCGGGCGGTGTGGCCGCGCAGTCGGCGGTGATTGATCCCGCGTTTGGCACCGGTGCGGGCAAACGCTACCGGGCGGCCACGGCAGGCGTGGATGGTGCTTATGCCAATACCTCTGGCGGCAGCAATATCGGCTCTCCGGGGGTGACGGGCCTCAACTTCGGTGGGGGGCCGAGCATCACGCTTTCCCTGAGTGTCACACCTGCCTCGTTCTCGGAGAGCGCGGCGAATCCAGCCGCTACGGGCACCGTGACGCGCACGGGCAGCACGACGGCAGAGCTGGTGGTGACGCTGAACTCCAGTGACAGCACCGAGGCCACGGTGCCCGCCTCCGTGACCATCCCCGTCGGCCAGGCCAGCACGACCTTTGATGTGACGGCGGTGGATGACAGTTTCCCGGATGGCAACATCGCCGTGACCCTGACGGCCAGCGCCTCAGGGGCCACGCCGGGCACCTTTGAAATCACGGTGCAGGATGATGGTGATGTGCTGACGACGAACCTGATGCTCACTGAGGTGCAGTCTCAGCAGGCCGCCACGGGGGTGAATGATTACTGGGAGCTGACGAACTTTGGCAGCTCTGCCGTCTCCCTGGCAGGCTACAGTTGGCATGACAGCGGGCGCTCTGCCAGCGCTGCCGCAGCTTACAAGCTGCCTGCTGGCTCCAGCATCGCGGCGGGAGAATCCGTCATCTTCACCACCATCAGTCCGGCGGCCTTCCGCACCTGGTGGGGCATCCCCAGCAGCGTGCAGGTCTTTCAGACTGTGGGCGCGCCCGGCTTGGGCCAAAATGACGGCGTGGCGCTCTATGATGAGGGCGGCAATGAGTTGTTCTACTTCAGCTATGCAGCAGGTGGTTTCAAGAAGGCAGACGGCACGGATTCCACCGGCGGCCATGCAGGCCGCTCGGCAGGCGGCTCAGCAGACACCCAGGCCGCCGTGTGGGTGCCCTCCTCAGGCGCCACAAACCCACGCTACACCTTTGCTGTGACGGGCCAGATCGGCTGCTTCTCCTCCGCCGCCAATACGGCAGACATCGGCTCTCCGGGGGTGACAGTGGGTGCCCCAACGGTGGACATTGCCAGCGCCTCAGTCCAGGAGGGGAACAGCGGCACCACCACGCTGACCCTGAACGTCACCCGCAGTGACACCAGCACCGCCTTCACGGTGGACTACGCCGTCACGGGCGGCACGGCGACCAGCGGCTCGGATTATGTCGCGCTGACTCCAGGCACCCTCACCTTCACCGCTGGCGGCCCAGCGACCCTGCCCATCCAAATCACTGTGCTCGGAGACACGGCGTCTGAGCCGGATGAAACCATCCTCGTCACGCTCTCCAACCTCGTGAATAGCATCGGCAGCACCGTGCTCGGCACCGCCACGGGCACAGGCACGATTTTAAATGACGACATCCTGGCACCGGTCATCGTCACGGAACCTGCGGACGTCACCATCGCCAGCGGCTACACGGCCACTCTCAGCCTAGCTGCCACCGGCACGCCGACGCCCACCGTGCAGTGGTATCGCGGCACGGCGGGAGATACCACCCACCCGGTGGGCACAGGCGGTGCCAGCTTTACGACGCCTGCGCTGACGGCCACCACGAGCTACTGGGCGCGCGTGAGCAATGCGGGCGGCAGCACCGATAGCCGCACGGCCACCGTCACCGTCACCACGGGCCCAGCGGTGGTAGACCTCTCCACCTACGTCCGCGTGGGCCGTTACAATTTGCCCGAATACCGCCGCACCCCGCTGCCGCCGGGCACGGCCTCCCACAACCTGCTGTGTGATGAAGCCTCCGCAGTCACCTACAATTGGGACACGGACACCCTCTTCATCACCGGCGATGGCGGACGCGCGGTCACGCAGGTGACCAAGACCGGCCAGCTCGTGGATACCATGTCTCTCGAACTCAGCCCAGGTAAGCCCCAGGGCGTGGAGTTTTATGATCCCGAAGGAATCACCTACATCGGCAATGGTGAGTTTGTGCTGAGTGAGGAGCGCGAGCGCCGCTTGGTCAAATTCACCTACGCCGCAGGCACCACGCTCACCCGCGCGGCTACGCAGACGGTCAAGATTGGCACCTTTGACGACAACACCGGCACTGAGGGGCTGAGCTGGGATCCGCAGACCAGCGGTTACATCGTGCTGAAGGAAAAGAACCCCATCGGGGTCTTCCAGACGGGCATTGATTTCGCCGCAGGCACGGCCACCAACGGATCCCCCACCACGGTGAACTCCGTGAATCTCTTCAATACCGCGCTGCTGGGCATGACCGATGTGGCGGATGTCTTTGCCCTCTCCAACCTGCCCTCCATGAGCGGCCAGGCCCAGGAGGGCAACCTGCTCGTCCTAGGCCAAGAAGATGCGCGGGTGGTCAATATCAGCCGCACCGGCGTCATCCACAGCACACTCCAGATCGTCACAGATAGCGGTAACCCGCTTTCTGCCGCTGACCAGCAGCACGAAGGCATCACCATGGACCGCGCGGGGAATATCTACATCGTGAATGAAAATGGCGGCGGCAGCATCGAGTTCCCCCAGCTCTGGGTCTATGCGCCCTCCAGCCAGCCCAACCAGCCTCCGACGGCGCTGGCTCTGAACAATGCGGTGAATTCCATCCAGGAAAACACCAGCACCGCCTCCCCCATCAAGCTGGGCGATATTGTCATCACCGATGACGGGCTGGGCAACAATGTGCTGGACATCACCGGGCCAGATGCCGCCTCCTTCCAGATCACCGGCTCTTCCCTCTTCCTTCGGGCGGGTGTCGTCCTCGACTACGAGACCAAAACCAGCTACAACATCACCCTTACCGTGGACGATGCCAGCGTCGGCACCACGCCGGATGCCACCTTGCCTTACACCCTGACCGTCATCGATCAGGTCGTAGAAACCCCACCCGCCCCCGCGCTTATCATCACCGAGGTAGCCCCCTGGGCCAGCGGCAATGGGGCTGTGGGTGGTGACTGGTTTGAGGTCACCAACGTCAGCGAAAACGCCGTGGACATCACCGGCTGGAAGATGGACGACAATTCCAACTCCTTTGCCTCCTCCGTTGCCCTCAATGGCATCACCAGCATCGCCCCTGGGGAGTCCGTCATTTTCATCGAAAGCACGGTCTCCAACCAGGCCACCATCGTGGATACCTTCAAGACGGTCTGGTTCGGCTCCAATGTGCCCTCCGGCCTGCAAATTGGCACCTACCAGGGCTCCGGCGTCGGCCTCGGCACGGGAGGTGACGCTGTGAACCTCTACACCGCCGCAGGCGTGCTGCACTCCCGCGTCAGCTTTGGTGCCGCAGACAACACCTCCCCCTACCAGACCTTTGACAATACGGCAGCTCTCAATGAGGTGACCCTGACGCTCTTCAGCCAAGTCGGCGTGAATGGTGCCTTTGTCGCTGCCACCAGCTCGGTGGAGATCGGTTCTCCTGGCTACTCCGCCCCTGGCATCCTGCGCATCACCGAGGTGGCCCCCTGGAGCAGTGGCAACAGCCCGGTCGGTGCCGACTGGTTTGAGGTCACCAACATCGGTGCCCGCGCGGTGAACGTCACCGGCTGGAAGATGGACGACAGCTCCGAATCCCCCGCCGCTGCCGTGCCCATGAGCGGCATCACCAGCATCGCGCCAGGTGAATCCGTGATCTTCCTGGAGACGGCCAACCTCACCACCGCGCGCAACACCTTCCTTTCCAACTGGTTCGGGGCCAACCCGCCCGCCAATCTCCAAGTCGGTGCCTACACCGGCGGTGGGGTAGGCCTCTCCACAGGTGGAGATGCGGTGAATCTCTACGATACCAACAACGTGCGCCGCGTCAGCGTCTCCTTTGGCGTCTCCCCATCCAGCGCTCCCTTCCGCACCTTTGAAAACGCCCCTGCGGCGGATGTGGTGCTGCTCACCACGTTCAGCACGGCGGGGGTGAATGGTGCCTTCCAGGCCGTGAATAGCTCCACGGAGGTTGGCTCCCCAGGGCAGCACACCCTGGTGCCGCCTGTGGTCGTGGATTACACCCTCCAGCTTCTCCACCTCGCCGATGGTGAGGCCGGCTTGCTCGCCTCCCAGACCGCGCCAAACCTCGCTGCCCTGGTGGATGCCTTTGACGGCAGCTATCCGAACACCATCATCCTGGCTGGGGGTGACAATTACATCCCAGGCCCCTTTGCCGCCGCTGGCACGGACCCCGTCGTCGCAGCCACCCACAACAAAGGCAATAACCCCTTTGCCGCTGACATTGAGATCCACAACCGCCTCGGCGTCGAAGCATCCACCATCGGCAACCATGAGTTTGACTTCGGCACCAATGCCTTTGCTGACGCGGTGCTGGATGCAGAGTTCCCCTACCTGAGCGCCAACCTCGACTTCTCTGCAGACAGTGGCATCTCGGGTCGTTACCTAGAAACCGTCGGCGTTGGCGGCCTGGAGGAGGCATCCGGCCTCAAGCAGCGCATCGTCCCGAGCTGCGTCATCACGCGTGGCGGTCAAAAGATCGGCCTCGTGGGTGCCACCACGCAGATTCTGCGTGCCATCAGCTCCGCAGGAAACGTGCAGGTGAAGGGCAATCCCTCCGGCGACGACATGGCGCTCTTGGCTGCACAACTGCAGCCCGTCATTGATGATTTGAAGAACCAGGGCGTGAACAAGATTATCCTCATGGCCCACCTTCAGCAGATCGCCAATGAGCTGATGCTGGCCCCCATGCTCAGGGATGTGGACATCGTCCTCGCTGCCGGCTCCAACACCCGTCTCGGGGATGCGGACGATGTGGCCGTGGCCTTCCCAGGCCATGCCGCTAACTTTGCAGGCAATTATCCGATCTACACGGCAGGTGCCGACGGCAAGCCCTGCGTGGTCGTGAACACGGACAACGAATACACCTACCTGGGCCGCCTGGTGGTGGATTTTGATGCTGACGGCACCATCATCGTGCCCAACCTCCAGGCCAACACGGCCATCAACGGTGCCTACGCCTCCACGCCCGAAAACGTGGCTGCCGCCTGGGGTGTGCCGCTCGCAGACCTAGCGACCACCGCCTTTGCCCCAGGCACGAAAGGCGCGCGGGTGAAACAGATCACTGACGCAGTGCAGGGCGTCATCAACGCCAAGGATGGCGATGTGCGCGGCTACACCACCGTCTATCTGGAGGGTGAGCGCAACTTTGTCCGCAACCAGGAAACCAACCTGGGCAACCTCAGTGCCGATTCCATGGTCACGGTGGGCAAAACGGCACTCCCCAGCGCCACGCACGTCGTCGCGCTGAAAAACGGCGGCGGCATCCGCGCTGCCATCGGCGCGGTGGAGGTCGGCAGCGGTGCCAAGCTGCCCCCGATCGCCAACCCAGGCGCGAACAAGCCCGCAGGTGCGATCTCATTGCTCGACATCGAAAACTCCATGCGTTTCAACAACGGCCTGATGCTCTGTGAGACCACCCCGGCGGGTCTCAAGGCCATCCTTGAGCACGGTGTGGCCGCCCTGGGCGGCCAAGGCCGTTTCCCCCAGATCGGCGGCATGAGCTTCAGCTTTGATTCCAGCCTGCCCGCAGGCTCCCGCGTGCGTAGCGTGGCCCTGACGGACTTGGATGGAAACATCACGGCCCACGTTGTCGTCAATGGCAATGTCGTCGCGGATGCCCCTACCTCCATCACCGTGGTCACTCTGAACTTCCTGGCCAACGGAGGCGACAGTTATCCCTTCAAGGCGAATGCAGATGACTTCCGCTACCTCCTGAATGGTGGCACCCTCTCTGGCAGCACGGATGAATCTCTCAACTTCACGGCAGCCGGAGTCGTGCCGCCGAACATCCTCGGTGAGCAGGCCGCGCTTTCCAGCCATCTCCAGGCCCGCCATGCCACGCCAGCCACGGCTTACACCATCGCCGAGACCCCCATCCCCGAAGACACCCGCATCCAGCAGCTCCAGCAGCGCACAGACACCGTGCTCCTGGGCGGCCCGATCACCCTCACCACCGCGAGCATCGTGCGTTACTACTGGCAGTTGGAGGCACAGATCACCCTCACCCGCACAGGCAGCGGCCCTGCCAGCGTGCGGCTGCGCACGGCCGATGGCACCGCCTCTAGCGTGCCGCCCTTTGCAGGTGCCGTGGCTGGCGTGGACTACACGGCCGTGGACACGCGCGTGGAGTTCGCCGCAGGGGAGCTGAGCAAGACGATCACCCTCACCCTGCTGCCACAGTTTGGGATCACCCAAAACCGCCGCTTTACTGTCAGCCTGAGCGAACC